>DATFVT010000442.1:0-4325 GCA_035260105.1 Acidimicrobiia bacterium | reverse complement strand
GTCGCGCCCGCGACTTCTTCCGCGCGCGGAGGCGCGGCTTCGGCGTGTACGGACTCGTCGGGCGCGACGACGACGTCATCGAAGCCGCTGAGGCGGCGGGGATGTTCGCCGTCGGGGATCCCGCACCGCTCATGGTGCTCGAAGGACGAATCGGACCCGCGGAACTGCCGGGCGACGTGCAGATCGAGCGGGTGGCGACGCCGGAGCAGGTTGCCGACGCCGCCGCCGTGTGTTCCGACGCGTACTCGGTGTACGGCATGCCCGGCGAAGTGGCGACGGCATGCCTGACTCCGCGCACGACGCTCGCGCCCCATACGGCGGTCGTGATCGCGTACGACGCGGATGGTCCGGTGGCCACGGCCTCGGCCCGGGTCGAGCGCGTCGTCTCGTACATCGCGTGGGTGGGGACCGTGCAACGGGCGATGCGCCGAGGGCTCGGCGACGCCGTCACCCGGGCGGCCACGGCCGCGGGGCTCGAACTGGGCGGGGAGGTCACGGCACTCGTGGCGTCGCCCATGGGCGCTCCCGTGTACCGGCGCATGGGCTTCGTCGACGTCGGGCAGCACGCCAGCCGTGTCACCATGGACGCTCCCACGTAACACTGTGCGCGGCCGCGCGTGGCCGGGCTGCTACCCTCGTCAGGACCGTGAAGGGGATCCCGCGAGGTCCCCACGGAGGACGAAGACGCATGACGGCGCCCATCGCCGGCGGGGGAGCCCTGCCCGGCGACGACCACAACCGAGGCACGAGCGACGCGGCCCCCTCCGGGGGCCATTTGTTTTCTCTGCAGGCGAAGGTCTTCGACGCCGACGACCTCCGCCGCGCCCACACCCGCATCGCGCACGAGGTCGTCGAGCGGAACCACGGAGCGGGCGACGTGGTGCTCGTCGGGCTGTACACGCGGGGCGTCGCCGTCGCCCACCGCCTCGCCGAGGCGATCGAGCGGTTCGAGGGCGTCGACGTCCCCGTCGGGGCGATCGACGTCGCCTTCTACCGCGACGACATCCGCCTCCGGCGGGTCCAGCCCCTGGGCCCGACCGAGGTCCCCGTCGACATCACCGACCGGATCGTGATCCTCGTCGACGACGTCCTGTTCACGGGCCGGACCGCGCGCGCCGCCCTCGAGGCGATCACGGAGCTCGGTCGTCCCCGGGCCGTGCAGCTGGCCGTGCTCGTGGACCGGGGCCATCGCGAGCTCCCGATCCGGGCCGACTTCGTCGGGAAGAACCTCCCGACCAAGGTCGCCGAGGACGTGCGGGTGCGCCTCGAGGAGGTCGACGACGGCGAGGAAGGCATCGAGATCTGGGGGCGGACGCGTGAGTGATCTCCTCTCGATCGACGACCTCGGCCCCGCGGGGATCGACGACCTGCTCGGGCTGTCGGAGTCGTTCGTGGAGGTCACGCAGCGAGACATCCCGAAGATCCCGGCGCTGCGCGGCAAGACGATCGTGACGCTCTTCTACGAGGACTCGACCCGTACCCGCCTCTCGTTCGAGACGGCGGCGAAGCGCCTGAGCGCGGACACGATGTCGTTCACCGCCGCCAGCTCGGCGGTCGGCAAGGGCGAGAGCCTGCTCGACACAGTCCGCACGATCGAGGCGATGGGCACCGACGCCATGGTCGTGCGGCATCGCAGCGCGGGCGCGCCCCACCGGATCGCGTCCTGGATCGACGCCGCCGTCGTCAACGCCGGCGACGGCCGTCACGAGCACCCGACCCAGGCCCTGCTCGACCTGCTGACGCTGCGCCGGCGCCTCGGCGCGGACGTGTTCCGGGGGTTGCGGGTCGGCATCATCGGCGACGTCCGCCACTCGCGGGTCGCCCGCAGCGGCGTCAAGGCGTTCGCGGCGGTCGGCGCCGACGTCACCGTCGTCGGGCCGCCGACGCTGCTGCCCGAGTCGCTCGAAGGGTGGCCGGCGCGGGCCACGACCGACCTGGACGACGCGCTCCCGGAGCTCGACGTCGTGTACCTGCTGCGCATCCAGCGCGAGCGCCTCGGCTCCGCGTTGGTCCCGTCGCTGCGCGAGTACACGAGCCGCTACGGGTTGACGGCCGCCCGCGCCGCCCGGCTCAAGCCCGACACCGTGATCATGCACCCGGGCCCGATGAACCGCGGGGTCGAGATCGCGGCCGAAGTCGCCGACGGGCCCGCCTCCATCATCACCGAGCAGGTCTCCAACGGCGTCGCCGTGCGGATGGCGGTGCTGTGGTCACTGCTCGGCTCGGGAGCTCCCGTTGCCTGACTGCCCCGACGAGTTCGTGATCAAGGGCGGGCGTGTCGTCGACGTCACCGGCGACCGCGTCGCCGACGTCCTCGTCCAGGACGGGATGGTCGCCGCGGTGGGACGGCGCGTGGAAGGCGCGCCCGTTCTCGACGCCGGCGGCTGCATCGTGGTGCCCGGCTTCGTCGACCTGCACGCGCACCTCCGCGAGCCCGGCGACGAGGACGCCGAGACCATCGAGACGGGCGCCCGCGCCGCCGCCCTCGGAGGCTTCACCGCCGTCGTTGCCATGCCGAACACCCGGCCGCCCCTCGACGATGCCGCCGTCGTCGCGTCCGTGCTCGCCGCCGGCCGCACCTCGGTGTGCGACGTCGCGGCGTCCGGGTGCATCACGAAGGGCCGTCTCGGCGAGGAGCTGGCACCGATGGGGGAGCTGTACGCGCTCGGCGTCCGGATCTTCACCGACGACGGCGCCCACGTCGGCGACGCCGGGGTCATGCGGAACGCCCTGGAGTACGCGCGAGCGCTCCCCGGTGCCGTCGTCGCGCAACACGCCGAGGACCCGACTCTCGCCGCCGGCGGGCACATGCACGAAGGCGCGTGGTCGAGCCGCCTCGGGATACCCGGTCGCTCCGGAGCGGCCGAAGCGACCGTCGTGGCGCGCGACGTGATGCTCGCCGAGCTCACGGGGACGCCCGTCCACTTCCTCCACATCTCGACCGCGGCCGCCGTCGACATCCTGCGCGACGCCAAGGCGCGTGGTATCGCCGTCACGGCGGAGGTCGCGCCCCATCACTTCACGCTGACGGACGCCGAGTGCCGCACGTTCGATCCCGCCTTCAAGGTCCATCCGCCGTTGCGCACCGACGCCGACGTGGCCGCGATCAAGGAGGGGCTCGCCGACGGCACGATCGACGCCATCGCCACCGATCACGCCCCGCACGTGCCGGAGGCCAAGGAGCGACCGTTCGAGGAGGCACCGCCGGGGATGCTCGGCCTCGAGACTGCCTTCGCGCTCACGCTCACCGAGCTCGTCGAGCCCGGCGTGCTCGACCTCGTGGACGCGCTGGCGTGTCTCTCGTGGCGGCCGGCCGCGATCGCGGGGCTCGACGCCCACGGCGGCCCGATCGAGCCCGGCCGGCCCGCCAACCTGTGCGTCGTCGACCCCGCCGTGCACTGGGAGGTGGACCCGACGCGCCTGGCGAGCCGCGCCCGCAACACGCCCTACGGCGGCCGCAAGCTCACCGGCCGCGTCCGCCACACCGTGCTCCGTGGGGAGCCGGTCGTCGTCGACGGGATCGCACAGCGGTGAGTCGTGACGCGTTGCTCGTGCTGTCCGACGGCGCCGGCTTCGAAGGCGAGGCGGTCGGCCACGTCCCCGAGTCGGGTGTGGCGGCGGGCGAGGTCGTGTTCAACACCGCGCTGTCGGGCTACCAGGAGATCCTCACCGACCCGTCGTACGCGGGTCAGATGATCACGTTCACCTACCCGCACATCGGCAACTACGGCGTCAACGCCGACGACGTCGAGAGCCGCCGGCCGTTCTGCGCCGGGGTGCTCGTCCGCGACCTCGCTCGGCGTCCCAGCAACTGGCGCGCGACCGAGAGCCTCGACGAGTTCCTGCGCCGCCACCGCGTTCCCGCCATCGCCGGTATCGACACGCGCCGGCTGACGCGACACCTGCGCGTTGCGGGAGCGTTGCCGGGCGCGTTCGGGACCGACGAGTCCGCCGTACGGGCGTCGGCGGCCGCCGCCGCGCCCACCGACGGGATCGACCTCGTGGCTGGCGTGACCACAGAGCAGCCGTACACGTTCGGTGATCCCGACGCCGCCTTCCACGTCGTCGCCTACGACTTCGGCATCAAGGCGACGATCCTGCGCCACCTCGCCGGCGTCGGATGCTTCGTCGAGGTGGTGCCGGCATCGACCTCCGCCGCCGACGTCCTCGCCCGGCGGCCCGACGGCGTGTTCCTCTCCAACGGGCCCGGCGACCCGGCGGCCGTGGCGGGCGCGGCCGGCACCGTCGCCTCCCTCCTCGGCGAAGTGCCCGTGTTCGGCATCTGCCTCGGGCACCAGATCCTCGGGCTCGCCCTCGGCGCCGAG
>DATFVT010000441.1:0-2873 GCA_035260105.1 Acidimicrobiia bacterium | reverse complement strand
ACTTGTGGAGTCCGAACAGACGTGCGACCAGGGCCTGGCCGACAACGCCGTGCTCCCGGCGCACCTCGGTGCCGCGAGCGCCGCGATCGCAGACGTGCTGGAAGTGCACATGAATGCGCTCGACCCCGACGACGGGAACAGCCGCCTGGAGCAGCACGCCTACGCCGAGCTCGACGAGCACCGCGAGGCGGCCGCCCGGCTCCTGGCCGTGGCCGACCACATGGCCGGGTTCCGTGACCTTTCGATGAGCCGGCACGACCCCGACGCGACGGCGAGTCCCGAGCCGTACGACGCGTTCGTGGGCCTGGTCGCGATGAAGCGTCACCTCCGTGACCTCCTCTACGAGGAGGACGCCCGGGACCAGTCCATGCTCCGGCAGATGAGCGCCGTGAGCGGGGAGCCGCGCCCGGGCCGGTAACCGTCACACCCGCGTGCGATCCTCGTCGTGTGGAAGCGGGCGCTCTCCTCTTCAGCCAGGCCGCGCGGCGCCTGGGCGCGGCGACGCGGGCGGCGGGGCTCACGGTGCCGGCGTTCCGGTGCCCGCCCCGCGTCGCGGGGGCGCTGCGGACCATCCGGCGTTACCCGGGCGGCGCCGTCGTCGCCGTCCGACTGCAGGGCCGGCCCTTCACCGACGTGGCCTCCGACATGATCGAGGGCGTGCTCGCCGTCAACCGCCTCGACGAGACGGCGGCCGGCCGGATGCGCCCGGTCCTGCGCCAGGCTGTCGAGCCCGAGGTCGACCAACCGGCGGCCGCCTAGCGTCTTCGGATACGCCCGGGTGGCGGAATGGCATACGCAGAGGTCCTAAACATCTCGGCTCTTCGGAGCATGGGGGTTCGAATCCCTCCCCGGGCACCGGCGTCCACGAAATGAGTAGCCGCTACTCAGGTTCCGGCACGGGCGGTTCGCCATCCTCGGGGTGTCCTCGAGCAGGGAGAACCTCGATGCGCAAGCTCGTCCTCGTCCTGTGCGTTGCCGCCGTCTCGGCGACCGGCGCCGCGCTGGCGATCGCACCCGCGGGTGCGGCGCCGGCCCCGACCAAGAGCAAGGTCTGCAAGACCTTGAGCGGCATCACCATCGAGCCCTCGTCCGACCCCACGGGGGCGGGGGGCAGGGAGAACGCCAAGAAGTACAGCAAGGCTCTGAGCAAGGCGGCCAAGCAGTCCAAGGGCGACATCAAGGCGACGCTCAGGACGCTGGCGGGCTACTACGCCTCGATTGCGAAGGGCGATACCAGCGTGATCACGGCGAACGCGCAGGAGTTCGCGGCCGCTTCGGCCAAGTACGTGAACTACACGGTGACGAACTGCATCTCCGAGAACCTCCCGAGCGGGGTGACGATCCCGAAGATCCCCGGCCAGTAGCTCGACGCACTACGGCGCAGTGACCGCCGGCGCCTCGGCGCCGGCGCGCCGCGTCGTCGTGTAGGTGGCGAGGCCGCGCACCTTCGCCGCGAAGAACCCGGCGGCGACCACGCACGCGATCCCGCCCGAGACGATCGCGAACGGCACCCCGGCGAGACCCCCGACGACGCCTGATTCGACGTCGCCGAGCACCGGACCGCCGGCGTACACCGCGAACTCGACCCCGCTGACCCGGCCCCGCATCTCGTCGGGCGTGAGGTTGGCGGCGATGCTGGACCGGAACACGGCCGAGATCATGTCGGCGCCACCCGCGCACGCGAACAGCGTGAGCACCACCACGGTCTGCAAGGTCAGGCCGGCGGCGGCGATGCAGACGCCCCAGACCGCCACGGCGACGAGCAGCGCCCGGCCCTGCCGCCGCACCCGGCTCGTCCAACCGCTGCTCAGCGACGCGAGGAACGCCCCGGCGGCGACCGACGACAGGAGCAGCCCGTAGAGCACGGGCCCGCCGCCGAGCCGATCGGCCAGCGCCGGGAACAGCGCCCGCGGCATCCCGAAGACCATCGCGCACAGGTCGATGGCGAAGACGCTGATGATGACCCGGTGCCCGCGCAGGAACCGCAGGCCGGCGAGCAGCGACTGCGTCGCCGAGCCCGCGGCACCGCCGACCGGCGGCGAGGGCGCGATACCGAGGAACACCGCGAACGCCACCGCGAAGGTGGCGACGTCGGCGGCGTAGGCGCTCGTGAGGCCGAAGCTCCCGATGAGGAGGCCGGCGACGGCGGGACCGGCCATCCAGCCGAACGACGTGTACATGGACTGGAGGGCGAAGCCCGCCGGTCGGAGATCCTGCTCGAGCAGGAGCGGCAGCAGGGAGCGCAGCACCGCGAAGCTGATGGCCGTCACGCCGCTCGCCAACGGCCCGACGACGTACAGCAGCCACAGCTGCGGGTGGTCGAGGCTCGCGTTCACGGCCAGGGCCGCGGAGCAGACCAGCGACACTGTGGTCACGGCGAGGAGCAGCCGGCGCTTGTCGATGCGATCGGCGAAGCTGCCGCCGACGATCGCGCACAGCAACAGCGGCCCCAGCTCGGCGGCGCCGAGGAGCCCCACCGCCAACGACGAGTGTGTCTGGTCGAACACCTGGAACGGCAGGGCAGACGTCGTGATCATCGTGCCGAACAGGGACACGGCCTGTCCCGCCCAGAGGCGGCGGAAGTCGCGGGACACCCGGAGTGGCGTCGTATCGACGAGCAACCTCATGGCAGGTCGACGCTATCCGTCGTTACTGTCGCTGCCGATGGAGTTCGACCACATCGGCATCCCGACAACGGGTCGGTTCGACGGCGAGATCGATCTGCCGCACCTGCGGATGACGGTCAGCGATCACCAGAACAACCCCTTCGGGATCCAGTGGCAGCGCTACTGGGAGGACGCGCCCTACCCGGATCTCGTCAAGACCGTTCCCCACGTCGCCTTCGAGGTCGACGACCTCGCCGCCGAGCTCGA
>DATFVT010000440.1:0-2869 GCA_035260105.1 Acidimicrobiia bacterium | reverse complement strand
GTACGTCGAGCCGCTCGACGTGCCCAGCCTCACCCGGATCATGGAGCGCGAACGGCCGGACGCGCTGCTCCCGACCCTGGGCGGCCAGACCGCGCTGAACCTCGCCGTCGGGCTCCACGACGCCGGCGTGCTCGAGCGGTTGGGCGTCGAGCTCATCGGTGCCAGCGTCGACGCCATCCGCGTCGCCGAGAACCGTCAAGAGTTCAAGGCGGCGATGGAGGAGATCGGCCTGGCCGTGCCGCAGTCGGGCTTCGCGACGACGATCGGCGACGCCATGGACATCGCCGAGAACGTCGGGTACCCGCTGATCGTGCGGCCGTCGTTCATCCTCGGCGGTGGCGGCACCGGCGTCGCGCACAACGCCGAGGAGATGCGCACGATCGCGGAGCGCGGCCTGGCCGCCAGCCCGGTCACCGAGATCCTCATCGAGCACTCGGTCGTGGGCTGGAAGGAGTTCGAGCTCGAGGTCATGCGCGACCACGCCGACAACGTCGTGGTCATCTGCTCGATCGAGAACCTCGACCCCATGGGCGTCCACACCGGCGACTCCATCACGGTCGCGCCCGCCCAGACGCTCACCGACGTGGAGTACCAACGGATGCGGGACGCCGCGTTCGCGTGCATCCGCCGCATCGGCGTCGACACCGGCGGCTCGAACATCCAGTTCGCGGTGGACCCGTCCGACGGCCGGCAGGTGATCATCGAGATGAACCCGCGCGTGTCGCGGTCGAGCGCGCTGGCGAGCAAGGCGACCGGGTTCCCCATCGCCAAGATCGCGGCCCGCCTCGCCGTCGGCTATCGCCTGGACGAGGTGATGAACGACATCACCGGCGAGACGCCGGCGTCCTTCGAGCCCACCATCGACTACGTCGTGACCAAGATCCCGCGCTGGGCGTTCGAGAAGCTGCCCGGGGCCACACCGACTCTCGGCACGATGATGCAGTCCGTGGGTGAGGCGATGGCCATCGGCCGCACCTTCCCCGAGTCGTTGCAGAAGGCGATCCGGTCGTTGGAGACCGGCCGCCACGGCGTGAACTGCGACCCCGGAGAGGAGGCGTACGCCGCCGAGAGCGACGACGACCTCGTGCGCGCCGCCGCCGTGCCGGCGCCCGATCGTGTGTTCGCGCTCGAGGCCGCGCTCAGGCGCGGCGAGACGATCGATCGCGTCGCCACCGCCACCGGCATCGACCCGTGGTTCCTCGACGGGATCCTCCAGGTCGTCGAAGAGCGCTCGCGACTCTCGACGGTCGGGCTCGCCGGGGCCACCCGGGCCGATTGGCGACGCGCGAAACGGCTCGGCTTCTCGGACGCCCAGCTCGCCTATCTGTGGAACGCCGACGAGGATGCGGTGCGGGCCGACCGTCTCCGCGCCGGTGTCGGCGTCACCTACAAGACCGTCGACACATGCGCGGCCGAGTTCGCGGCGAAGACGCCGTATCACTACGGCACCTTCGAGGACGAGGACGAAGTGGGGGCGCTCGAGAAGCCGGCCGTCGTGATCCTCGGCAGCGGTCCGAACCGCATCGGGCAAGGGGTCGAGTTCGACTACTGCTGCGTCCACGCCGCCTTCGCCCTCTCGGCCGCCGGCTACGAGACGGTCATGGTCAACTGCAACCCCGAGACGGTCTCGACCGACTACGACACCAGCGACCGCCTCTTCTTCGAGCCGCTCACCGGGGAGGACGTACTCGCGATCTGCACCCGGCTCGCCGAGCGGGGCGAGCTCGCCGGCGCCATCGTGAGCCTGGGCGGGCAGACGCCACTGAAGCTCGCGCGTACGCTCGGCGACGCGGGCATCCCGATCCTCGGCACGAGCCCGGCTTCGATCGACCTCGCCGAGGACCGCGAGCGGTTCAACGACCTGTGCCGGCGGCTCGGCATCCCGCAACCCGAGGGCGGGACCGCGGCGTCGGCGGGAGACGCGCGGGCGATCGCCGAGCGCATCGGATACCCGGTCCTCGTCCGGCCCTCCTACGTGCTCGGCGGGCGGGCCATGCAGATCGTCTACGACGGTGACGGGCTCGAAGCCCCCATGGCGGAGCTCGCCGGGACCGGCAGCCTCGGCCGCGAGGGCGGGCTCAGCGCGACGCGGCCGGCGCTCGTCGACCGGTTCCTCGAGGACGCGACCGAGGTCGACGTGGATGCGCTCCGGGACGCCGCCGGTGAGGTGGTCATCGGCGGAGTGATGGAGCACATCGAGGAGGCCGGGGTGCACTCCGGCGACTCGGCGTGCGTCATCCCGCCGACGACTCTTTCGGCCCCGGTGCTCGTCACGATCGAGGCCCACACGCGCGCGCTGGCGTCGGCGCTCGACGTCCGGGGGCTTCTCAACGTGCAGTACGCCGTGAAGGACGGCGAGGTCTTCGTTCTCGAGGCGAATCCGCGTGCGAGCCGCACCGTCCCGTTCGTGAGCAAGGCGACGAACGCGCCGCTGGCGAAGCTGGCGGCGCGCGTCATGCTCGGCGCGACGTTCGCCGAGCTGAACGCCGAGGGGTTGCCGGTCCCGGGGCGGGGAACCGGCGCACACGTGGCGGTCAAGGAAGCGGTGCTCCCGTTCGACCGGTTCCCGGAGGTCGACACCGTGCTCGGCCCGGAGATGCGCTCGACGGGCGAGGTGATGGGCGTCGACCGGTCCTTCGGGCTCGCGTTCACGAAGAGCCAGGCCGCGGCGGGCAACCGGCTCCCCGAGACGGGCACGGTCTTCCTCTCCTTGGCCGACCGCGACAAACCCGCCGGCCTCGTCGCCGCCCGCCGGCTCGCCGAGCTCGGGTTCTCGCTGGTGGCGACGGCGGGGACGGCGGCCGCGCTCGAGGCCGACGGCATCCCGGTCGACGCGGTCGTCGCCAAGCTCGGCGACGAGGCGGGCATG
>DATFVT010000439.1:0-6277 GCA_035260105.1 Acidimicrobiia bacterium | reverse complement strand
CCGGCGCCTACGAACGGGGCGAGGTGTCGGTCGAGCACTGGTCGTTCCTCGCCTTCGCGCAGCGTCTCGAGGCGGCGGCCTGCGGGCTCCCCGCCGTGGTGACCCGGTCCATCGCCGGCTCGTCCATGGAGGAGAACGACGCGTACGCGCGGGCGGCGACGCCCTTCGGCGACGTCGGCCTCCTGGCCCCGCTCGCTCCGGACGTCGCGTTGTTGCACGCGCCCGTCGCCGACCGTGACGGCAACGTCGCCGTCCATCCGCCGATGCTCGAGGGGGTGTGGGGCGCGCTGGCGTCGCGCCGGGGCGCCGTCGTCACCGTCGAGCGGGTCGTCGACGACCTGCGCCCGTGGTCGCACCTGGCGCGGATCCCGGCGCACCGCGTGCTGGCGGTCTGCGAGACGCCGATGGGCGCGCACCCCGGTGGCCTGTTCGCCGGCGACCTGCCGGTCGACGGTTACGGGGAGGACTACGAGTTCTGGGTCGAGGCCCGCGCCGCGACGCGCCGCGACGATTTCGACGACTGGATCCGCCACTGGGTGCTCGAAGTCGACGACCAGCGGGACTACCTCGCCCGGCTCGGCGACGACCGGGTGGCGGCGCTCCGCGCCAAGGCCGACCCCGACTCGTGGCGCGCCGACGAAGCCGCGTTCCCGCCCGACCTGGACACGCCCCCCAACCGATGGGAGCGGGCCGCCGTCTTCGGGGCCCGTCATCTCGCCGACCGGGTCCGCGCCCTCGGCGCCGACGCCGTCCTGGCCGGCGCCGGGGTCGCCAACCTGTCGGCGTGGCTCGGCGTGGCGCAGGCGCGCGCGGCCGGGTCCGACGTCCGCCTCACGGCCGAGATCGGGTTGTGGGGGTACACGCCGACACCGGCCGACCCCTTCGTCCTCAACCACCGCAACTTCCCGCGCTCGACGATGCTCGGCGACGCCGGCCTCGTCCTCGGGACGCTCGTCGGCGGCCCGGGGACGACCACCGTGGCGTGCCTCGGCGGCGCGCAGGTCGACCGCTCGGGGAACATCAACTCCACGCTCGTCCCCGGCGGCCCGTTCCTCGTGGGATCGGGCGGCGGCAACGATGTCGCCAGCGTCGCCGCCGAGGCGCTCGTCGTCGCGACGATGACGCCGGCGCGAACCCCATTCGAGTGCGGGTACGTCACCTCACCGGGGCGCGCTGTGCGCGCGCTCGTCACCGACCTCGGCACGCTCGAGAAGGGCGACGGCGACGAGCTCGTGCTCACGGCCGTGCCCACCGGTGACGGCACCGTCGACGAACGGGTCGAGGCCGCCCGCGCCGCCTGCGGGTGGGCCCTCGCCATCGCGCCAGAGGTGCGCGAGCTCCCGCCGCCCGCCGCCGACGAGATCGCCGCGCTGCGGTGTTGGGATCCCCGGGGCTGGTTCCTTCGCGACCGCTAGCCGGCGCCGCAAGGGAGCCTCGAGGTCGCCATCCGGGAAGCTCGTCGCCACACGCGAACGCCGTACGGGGCGGCGACCGCGGTCAGCGGTCGCCCGGTCACCATCCCCGATGTTCAGCGGTCGTTCCGGGCCTGTTCCCTCTGGTGGTTCCGGGCCGGCAGACGGGGGCGTAGTCTCGCCGCCGACCGTACGGGCAGGAACAGCGGGGAGAGCGTGGGCCGGGTCGGCATCCAAGGAGTCACGAAGCGCTTCGCCGAGGTGACCGCAGTCGACGACCTCACGCTGGAGGTGGCCGACGAGGAGTTCCTCGTCCTGCTCGGACCGTCGGGGTGCGGGAAGTCCACTGCTCTGCGGATGATCGCCGGCCTCGAGGAGCCGACCGAGGGCGCCATCGAGATCGGCGACCGTCGGGTCAACGACGTCGAGGCCAAGGACCGCGACGTCGCCATGGTCTTCCAGAGCTACGCCCTGTATCCGCACATGACGGTGCGACGGAACGTGGAGTTCCCGCTGAAGTCGCGCAAGGTCCCGAAGACCGAGCGCGACCGCCTCGTGGACGAGGTGACGACGATGCTCGGGCTCCATGACTTGCTGGAACGGAAGCCGGCCCAGCTCTCCGGCGGCCAGCGCCAGCGCGTCGCGCTGGCGCGGGCGATCGTGCGGCGGCCGCAGGCGTTCCTGATGGACGAGCCGTTGTCGAACCTCGACGCCAAGCTCCGCGTCCAGACCCGGGCCGAGCTCATCGAGCTGCGGCGGCGGCTGAGCGCGACGATCGTGTACGTCACCCACGACCAGGTCGAAGCCATGACCATGGGTGACCGCATCGCGATCATGAGCGAAGGCGTGCTCCAGCAGGTCGACGTGCCGCAGGACGTCTACGCCCGACCGGCGAACCTCTTCGTGGCGCGCTTCATCGGCAATCCGCCGATGAACACGATCGCCGGGGACGTCACCCGCGTCGACGGGGGAGTGGGAGTGCGCATCCCCGGCGGCGTCGTCGAGCTGCCCGGTCCGCTCGGTGCCGCGGTCGAGCGTCGCGGCGCCGAGCGCATCGTCCTCGGGGTACGACCCGAGGACCTCGTGATCGCCGACGACGGTCCGATCAAGGCGACCGTGTCGGTGATCGAGTCACTGGGCCACGAGCGCCACGTGATCTGCCGCCTCGAGGACGGCCAGCTCGTCATCGTGCGCCAGGCCGCCAGCATCCCGCCGCCCGCGCTCGAGAGTGCAGTGGGCCTGGCGGTGGACGCGACCCACGTTCACGTCTTCGACGCCGACACCGAGGAACGCGTGGACGCATGACGACCCCCGTCGACGCGACGGTGGACCTCCGTCCCGGCGACCCGGCCCCCGTCGCACCGTCGCCGCGCCGGCGGCGCTTCAGCCGGGCCGCGCGGGAGGCCGGGCTCGCGTACGCGCTCATCGTGCCGGCCTTCCTGGTCTTCGGCGTCTTCGTCTTCTATCCGTTCGTCCGGAACTTCTATCTCGGCTTCTTCTCGACGCCCCCGTTCCCCGGGCAGCCGAAGAACTTCGTCGGGATCGACCAGTACAGCGACGTGCTGACGTCGAACGACTTCCTGGACAGCCTGAAGGTCACGGTCACGTTCGCGATCATCACCGTGCCCGTCGGCATCGCCCTCGGCATCCTGCTGGCCGTCCTCGCCCATCAGAAGCTGCAGGGCATCGGGATCTACCGCACGTTCTTCTCCTCGACCGTCGCCACCTCCGTCGCGGTGGCCTCGGTGATCTTCGGGACGCTGCTGAGCCCGCAGGTCGGATTGCTCCAAGGCATCCAGACCGAGCCGTCGATCCTCCAGAACCCGAACCCCATCATCGACATCAACCTGCCGGTGATCCGGAGCTTCATCCCCTCCGTTGCCTTGGTGGCGGTCGCGGTCACGACGATCTGGCAGAACCTCGGCCTGAGCTTCATCCTGATGTCGGCCGGCCTCCAAGCGGTCCCCGACGATGTTCAGGAAGCGGCCGAGATCGACGGCGCCGGTCCGTGGTCACGCTTCTGGCACGTGACGCTGCCGCTCCTGTCGCCGACGATCTTCTTCGCCGTCGTCGTCGGCTCGATCTTCGCCTTCCAGACCTTCGGGCAGATCGACCTGCTCACACCGCGGGGCGGGCCCTTGAAGACGACGAACGTGCTCACGTACTTCATCTACGACACGCTCCAGTTCTCCAAGAACGACGGCAAGGCGGCGGTGCTGGCCATCGCCTTGTTCGGCGTGACACTGATCCTCACCCTGGTGCAGTTCCGTTTCCTCGAGCGGCGGGTGTCCTATGAGCGCTGACACGATCGCCCTGCGCGGGACCGAGCTCTCCGGTAAGGCGGGCACGGACGTCGAAGCCGCCCGACCGGGCAAGCGGGGCCGCCGCATCCGGATCGTCGCCCGGTACCTGCTCCTGACGGTCCTCGCCGTGATCGTGCTGTTCCCCATCTACATCACGATCGTCAACTCGCTGCTGCTGCCGAGCCAGATCGCGTCGACGTCACCGACGTTCTTTCCGACGTCCCCGCAGTGGCACACCTACGCCGACGCCTGGAGTGACGGGCACCTGGCTCGCTACCTGGCGAACAGCGCCGTCGTCACGATCTTCGTCACGGTCGGGCAGCTCGCGATCGCCACGTGCGCCGGATATGCATTCGCGTTCTTGCAGTTCCCGTTCCGCCGCACCCTGTTCATCGTGTTCCTCACGACCCTCATGATCCCGTTCGAGATCACGATCATCACCAACCTGTCGACGGTGAACACGATCGGCTGGTACGACACCTATCAGGGCCTGATCGTCCCGCTGCTCGCCACTGGTGCACTCGGGTTCGGAGCGTTCCTGATGCGCCAGGCGTTCCTGCAGGTGCCGAAGGACCTCCAGGACGCGGCCAAGCTGGACGGATATGGCCATCTCCGGTTCATGACGCGCGTCGCGGTTCCGCTGGTGCGCCCGACGCTCGCCGCGCTGTCGGTGTTCTCGTTCCTGGCCGCGTGGAACCAGTACCTCTGGCCCCTGCTCGTGACCAAGGACGACCGGTTGCGAACGGTGCAAATCGGCCTGAAGCAGCTGCGAGCGACCAACCTCGACCAGGTCAACGTCACCTTCGCCGGCACTGTGATCGCGTTCATCCCCCTCGTCATCCTGCTCCTGATCTTCCAGAAGCAGTTGGTGCGCGGACTTACGGCCGGTGCCGTGAAAGGCTGACTGGTCAACCGAGAACAGGAGTGTCCATGCTCAGGTCCCGACTCGTGAAGCGCCTCACCGCCGTGGGTGCCGGTGCGGCCCTTGCCGTTGTCGGCCTCGCCGTCCCCGTCGCCGGCGCCGCTCCCGCGCAGGCGTCCGGGAAGTGCCCGGTGAACGCGCTGAAGAACGCCAAGAGCAAGCCAGTGGAGATCACGTACTGGCAAGGTGGTCTGCAGCGCGCGAACGAGGAGGCGATTCTTCGCCTCGCCGACAAGTTCAACGCCTCACAGAACGACGTGCGCGTGTCGGTCGTCAACCAGACCACGTACGCAGACACGCTGAACAAGTTCCGAGCGGGATTGTCGAGCGGTGACCTGCCTGACCTTGTCCAGATCGAGGACACCGGACTGCAGCAGATGATCGACACCCGGGCGGTGCTCCCCGCGCAGGCGTGCGTCGACGCCGACAAGTACGACCTCTCGGACAACCTGAAGCGGGTCGTCGACTACTACTCGGTCAAGGGCAAGCTCTACCCGATGCCGTTCAACGTCTCGAACCCGGTCTTCTATTACAACAAGAAGGCGTTCGAGGCAGCCGGGCTCGACCCGAACAACCCCCCGAAGACGCTCGACGAGGTCAAGACGGCGGCGCAGAAGCTGAAGGACTCAGGCACCGTCTCGCAGGCAGGCATGGGACTCAAGCTGGACCCCTGGTACCTCGAGCAGTGGTCGGCGCTCGGCGGCAAGACGTACGTCAACAACGGCAACGGCCGCAAGAGTCGGGCCACCGCGACCACCTTCGACAACGCCACGGGCAAGGAGATCTTCACGTTCCTGAACGACATGGTGAAGGCCGGCCTTGCCCGGACGAACCCGGCCGACGGCCCCCAGGCGTTCGACAATCTGATCGGCATCGGCAACGGGAACTTCGGGATGACGATCGACACCTCGGCCGCGCTCGGCACGATCCAGCAGTTGCTGTCGAGCGGGCAGTACCCGAACGTCGAGCTGGGCGTGGCGCCCATGCCGGGCCCGAACGGGAAGGGTGGGGTCCTCGTCGGCGGCGGCGCCAACTACATCGTGAACAAGTCCTCGCCCGAGAAGCAGGCGGCAGCGTGGCAGTTCGCGAAGTTCCTGAACGATCCTGAGAACCAGGCGGACTGGAGCGTCGCGACGGGGTACATCCCGATCCGGCAGTCGGCCGCCGACCGGCCGCAGGTGCAGCAGTACTGGGCGGCGAACCCGGCATTCAAGGTTGCGTATGACCAACTGGTCGGTGGCGTGACCAACACCGCCACCGCCGGTCCCGTCATCGGTGACTACCAGGGCGTGCGTGACGCCGTACTCGACGCCGAGCAGCAGATGTTCAACGGCACCTCGCCGAACGCGGCGCTGAAGCAGGCCAAGCAGGACGCCAACGCCAAGATCCAGGAGTACAACTCCCGCGTCAGCGGATAACAGTTCGCGCTGCGCGCGTGCCTTTCGGGGGTACTCGCGCGGATTGCGAGATACCGGAAATTCGCCAGGATCGCGGCCAGAGTTCGCCTTCAGGGTGTTGCGCCCGTTTGCCCGAAGTGTGAACCTGGGTACGAGCAGGCGATGCGTCGACCCGCTGACGCGAGGTAGTGAGTGATGGATAGTCCGAGCGCCGCACCCGCAGCGCTGAGCGGCCGGAGGGTC
>DATFVT010000438.1:0-6517 GCA_035260105.1 Acidimicrobiia bacterium | reverse complement strand
TCGGCCCACATCCGCACCGTCCGGATCCAGTCCGGCGTGTACTTGGGGACGTTCTTCTGCATGAACGCCTCCTGCCCGCGGTGCACCCGGATCACCGACAGCGGCCGGTCCTCGAGCACCGGGATGATCCGGTCGCGCACGCCGTCGAGGTACTCGACGAGGTCCCGCTTGGTCGCGTCCGCCTGGTCGAAGAGCGGCTGGTCGAGATTGGTGAGCGGTACCCCGTCCCGCGACTCGCCGTCGCCCTTCCCGGCCATCGACAGAGACGGTAGCGAGGTCGGCTGAGATGGTTCGGCGTGCCGCTCCGGGCGGGTAGAACGGGGGCTGTGAACCTCGACTACCACATCATGAGATTCGACTGGGCCGGCGGCGCGCCCCGCATCGGGCCGCGGGTCGCCGACCTCGCCGAACGGGCCGAAGCCATGGGCGTCCGCACCGCGTCGTTCATGGACCACTTCTTCCAGATGGACTGGATGGCCCCGGCGGAGGATCCGATGCTCGAGGGCTACACCGCTCTCGGGTTCCTCGCCGGCCGGACCGAGCGGCTGCGATTGCGCCTCCTCGTCACCGGCGTGACGTATCGCCATCCGGGCATCCTGGCGAAGGCGGTGACCACCCTCGACGTCGTGTCCGGCGGCCGGGCCGAGCTCGGCATCGGTGCGGCGTGGTACGAGCGCGAGCACCGGGGCCTTGGCGTGCCGTTCCCGCCGACGGCGGAGCGTTTCGAGCGGCTCGAGGAAGCGATCCAGATCTGCCTGCAGATGTGGAGCGACGACAACGGCGCGTTCGAAGGCACGCACTACCGGCTCGAGGAGACGATCTGCAGCCCGGAGCCGGTGAGCACACCGCGGCCGCGGATCCTCATCGGCGGCGGCGGTGAGCGGAAGACGCTCCGGCTCGTCGCGCAGTACGCCGACGCGTGCAACTTCTTCGGCGGGCCCGACGAGGTGTCGCAGAAGCTGGACGTCCTGCGTCGGCACTGCGACGACGTCGGTCGCGACATCAACGAGATCGAGGTGACGGTCCAGTACCGGGAGCTGTCGCCCGACGCCGGCGCCGACGACGTGCTGCGCGGTGCCGAGGCGTTCGCGAAGGTCGGCGTCTCGACGCTCGTCACCGGCCCCACCACGGACGACCCGGCCCGTTGGCTGGAGTCCACGTTCGGTCCCGCGATGCAACGGTTGGGCGCCATCGAACCTGCGCCGCTGTAGCGGGTCAGCCCGTGAAGCGCGGCGCCGCCGTCACCGGCACCGGCGCCGGCGCCGGCGCGACGCACCCGGCGCCGATCTTCCCGACGCGACCGGGGTCGTTGGCCAGGGTGAACCAGACGTTGTCGTCCGGCCCGGCCGTGATGCCGATCGGGAAGCCGTCCTTGCTCAACCCGGCGGTGAACTCCGTGATGTCGCCGTTCGGGGTGATGCGCCCGATGCGCCCGGGATTGGCGCTCTCGGTGAACCAGAGGTTGCGGTCGCAGCCGGTCACGATCCCGAGCGGCCCGCTGTTCGGGCTCGGGATCTCGAACTCGGTGATGACGCCGCTCGGGGTGATACGGCCGATGCGGCCCGGATCGATGAACTCCGTGAACCACAGGTTGCCGTCGGGGCCGGCCGTGATGCGGTTCAGTTGGCTGTTCGGCGTGAGCCCGTCGCTGAACTCCGTGATGTCGCCGTTCGGGGTGATGCGCCCGATGCGCCCGGGGTTCGCGCCCTCGGTGAACCAAAGGTTTCCGTCGGGACCCGCGGTGATCTCGACCGGCTGGCTGTTCGGGCTCGGGATCGCGAACTCGGTGATGACACCGCTCGGGGTGATGCGCCCGATGCGGCCCGGGTTCCGGAACTCCGTGAACCAGACGTTGCCGTCGGGGCCGGCGGTGATGCCGAGCGGCCCGCTGTTCGGGCTCGGAGTCTCGAACTCGGTGATGTCGCCGTTCGGGGTGATGCGTCCGATGCGACCGGGGTCGTTCATCTCCGCGAACCAGAGGTTGCCGTCGGCACCGGACGTGATGGCCACGAGTCCGCTGTTGGGCGTGAGCCCATCGCTGAACTCCGTGATGACGCCGCTCGGTGTGATCCGCCCGATCTTCGCCGTCTGCGGAGACCCGCGGGCAGCCTCCGTGAACCACAGGTTGCCGTCGGGGCCGTCAGTGATGCGGTTCGGACCGTTGTTGGGCGTGAGCCCGTCGGTGAACTCCGTGATCTGCCCGACGGGGTCGCCGGCGCCGACCGGAACCGCGCCCCACAACAGGGCGAGCAGTGCGATGACGACGGCGGTGACAACTCGTACCGGGACGCGAGTCCTCACGGCATGAGATCTTGTCACGACCGCACGTCCGCGGGTTGGAAGCTAGTCGAGCGTCTCGAGGACCGCGGCCACCTCGTCGGGTGACGGCATCGACACGATCGACGCGCTGACCCGACCGGCGGCGTCCCGGAACGAACGGTCGTCCAGCAGCCGTGCAACCGCGTCCCGGATCGCGTCGGGATCCGTCTCGTCCGGTGTCAACGAGATGCCCGCCCCTGCGAACGCGACGGCGTCGGCGTTCAGGAACTGGTCCGCACCCTGCGGCAGGCAGAGCTGGGGCAGCCCGAGCGTGAGCGTCGACAGGACCGTCCCCGACCCGGCGTGCGATACCACCACGCTGCAGTGCTGCAACACGCGTCCCTGCGCCACGTACCGCTCGACGCGTGCGTTCGCCGGCAGGCTCCCCAGCGCGGCTGGATCTGCGCGCGGGCCGACGGTGGCGAGGACGCGCACGTCCAGCTCGCTCAGCGCCGCGACCACGGCGACGAGCGGCGCCGGGTCGTTGAACACCGTGCCCATCGTGACGTACGCCAGCGGCGCGTCCGACGGGGCGGCGGGCAAGGGGAGCGGAGACGACTCGTCGGCCCCGTCGTCCGTGACGGGGCGCAGCAGCTGACGGCGCGGGATGTGCGCCGACGACGCCGACTCGAGCGCGGGCGGATAGATGTCGAGATAGAGGTGCTCGTACGAACCGCCGTACTGCCGAGGTTCGAGACCGCGCGCGCCACAGTGGCGCGACCTCCTCATCGATGGTCGCCACCCGCCGCTCGGGGAGGAGTGGGCCGAAGCCCTTCGTCACGCTCGGCACACCGAGCTCGGCAGCCGCGATGTGCCCGGCGAACTCGGCGGCGTCGGCCACGACGAGATCCGGACGCCACTCGATCGCGACGCGCAACACATCAGGGAACATCGCCGACGCGACGGCCTCGCCGAACACCTTTCCGAACATCACGTCGGGGCGTTCGCGCTGCGAGAGGGCCTTCAGCTCGGGATGGCGACCGAGCACCTCGGGCAGGTTCGTCGGTCCCGCGGGACCGGCGGCGACGGCACGGATCCCGGCCCGCTCGACGTGTCCGACACCGTCGGCCGGGACCGCCCAGAGCACGTCGTGCCCGCGCGCGTCCATCGCCCGCGCGAGGGGAACCATCGGATGGATGTGCCCGAGCCCTTCAGGCGATGTGAAGAGAACCTTCCTGCCCATCCGGAGCGCGCTAGTCGTCGTCCGCGGCCGCAGTGGCGCGCTCGATGCCCGCGAAGAACTCGGGCGGCATCTGGCTCATGAGCTCCTCGCCGTTCCAGTACTCGCGCCAGGCGGCGATCCTGTAGTCGTCGAGCTCGATCGCGCACATGACGCGTAGGGTCGGCGTCGCGCCGGACGGGAAGTGCCACGTCTCGGTGCGCTCGACGAGCACGGTGTTATCGCCGCCCAGCATGTGGCGGATTTCGTAGTCCATGCTCGTGACGCCTCCGGCGATCATGAATTCGAGCTTCCGCCGGATGGCGTCCTTGCCGACGGTGGGGTCGGTCGGGAGCGGAAGGTCGTGATACGAGGCGTCGTCGGTCAGGAACTCGACGGCGGCGTCGAAGTCGAGCCGGTAGATCGCCTCGAAGAAGGCCTCCACGATCTCGGTACCGGACAGCATCGGGGGGCCATGCTCGCACCTCCGGCCCCGACGCATGTGAAACGACCACGGTCCGAGCGCGAGACTAATGGGCCTCCGAGCCGGGGATGCGAGAGCGGACAAACCGCCCGCCCTCGCCTTCCCAGCCGCTGGAGCGTTCTCATGGCCGAACAACCACAGCCCCGCCGTCGTTCCTTCGACGAGGTTCTCCAAGACTCACTCGCGCAGTGGACGAAGCGGTTCGAACGCGCGCTCGAGGAGCAGCGCCAGGTCATCGGCACGGAGGCGGAGCAGCGGTCCTCGGACATCGCGCGCCTGACGCTCGACCAGCTCGAGGCGCTGGAGCAGGTGTCGGCCGAGAAGGTCGCCCAGCTCGAGCAGATCGCCGTCGACTACCGCGAGGCGAGCGAACGCGCGCTTGCCGAGAAGTCCTCCGAGGTCGAGCACGCGACCCGCGAGCAGGTCGACGTCTCGATGAAGGGAGTGGCATCGGCGTTCGACAAGTTCGCCGGCAAGCGTCTCGACGAGCTCGAGGACGCGCTGCGGGGGCGCCTGGAGAAGTTCCGTCAAGAGATGGTCGACCAGACGCACCGCGTCCGTGACGTCAACGCCGAGCAGCTGAACGAGACGCGTTCGCTCGTGACGTCGGAAACCCGTCAGCTCGAGGAGCAGGCCGTTGCCTCGCAGGACGAGATGCGGCGAGTCGCCGCCAAGGAGGCGGCGGCCTTCGACGAGCTGGCGCGTGAGCGCATCACCGAGCTCCGCGACCTGCTGGGCAACCAGACCGAGTTGCTCGCCGAGTTCGCCCGCACGCACGAGTCCACGATCAAGACTCTCGAGGAACAGGCCAGCACGGCGCAGGAAGAGATGCGACGCGTCGCCTCGAGGGAGACGACTTCGTTCACGAGTTCGTTCGAAGCGCTGGCGCGTGAGCGGATCTCCGAGCTGCAAGACCTCTTGGGCAACCAGACCGAGCTGCTCGCCGAGTTCGAGCGCAGGCACGAGTCCTCGAGCAAGAAGCTCGAGCAACAGACCGCCACGGCGCAGGACGAGATGCGACGCGTCGCAGCCATCGAGACGGCTTCATCCACAGATTCGTTCGACACCCTGTCGCGCGAGCGGATCTCTGAGTTGCAAAACCTCGTCGGTAGCCAGACCGAACTACTCACCGAGTTCACCCGCACGCACGAGGCTGCGAGCGCTCAGCTCGACGAGGCGCGCACGTTCACGACCGACACAATGGCTCGCCTCTCGAGACTGAACGACGAGGTAGCGCGCCACAACCGGGAGAACGAGGAGAGTGCCGCGGCCGCCGCTCGGGTCCTGAAGCAGGCCTCGGCGACCGAGATCAACAGCATCCAGCAGCGAGCGATGGCGATGAACGAGCTCGCCGCCAAGCTCACTGGCGACATCGAACGTCGGGCGGATGGGCTGTTGGAGGCGGAGTCGTCCACCGCCGAGGGGCTGCACGCCTTCGAGCAGCAGCTCGAAGCGCGCCGAGCCGAGATCGAGTCTCTGGTCGAGGAGAGAGTCGGCGGCCTGACCGAGCAGGTCCGTCAGGCCGAGGCGACGGCCGTGCGGCGGATCAACGACCTGGGGGGACAGGCCGACGCCTCGCTCGGCGAGCAGAAGCGCCAGCTCGAGAACACCCGCTCGGCGATGCAGAGCGAGTTCCGCGAGATCCGCCGGGCCGACGGGGCCGCGCTCCAGTCCCTCGACGCGCGGCTGACCAAGCTCGTCGAGATGATCGCGGCGACGCAGGTGACGCTCGACCAGCTCACCGATCGGGTCCAGGACCTCGAGACGGTCGCCGCCGCGCCCCTGCCCGCAATGCCCCCGTCGAACGGGCCTTCCGCGGACCGGCTCTCGGAGATCGGGCCGTCGGCGGATGGGCCGTCGGCGGACGCGCTCCCCGAAGAGGAGCCCGAGCCGGACGAGCCCGCGCCGGACGAGCCGACACTGGAAGCGTCACCGTCCGATGCACTGCCCGCGGGCGCGCAGCCGTCAGACAGGCGGGCGCCGGCCGCGCCGACGCCCAACAGGCCCGCGCCTCGATCGCCCCGCCCGGACCTCAGGGACTGGTAGCGCCTTCCTTCAACCCCGCGCGGAGCTGATCGCCCCGCTGGGTGGCACGCGTTTGCGCGTCGAGCAGTGAGCGCTGCGCATCGCCTTCGAGCTCGTCGCGGAGCCGCTGCGCGGTCTGGAGCTCCCGCGCGTACCAGGCTTCGACCGCCTCCTGGAACTCGTTCTCCCAGTGTTCGCGCCGGTCCTTCGCCGCCTCGGAGGCACTGTCGACCGCCTGCTGGATCGTGCGTTGATCCTCGGCCGCCCACCGTCCGCGTCGCTCCTCGACCTCGCCGACGACGCGATCGGCGACCATGCGCCGCGCCCGCTCGGCCTGCGCGGTTCGCGAGGCTCCGTCCTCGCCGTGCCGGGCCCGATGCTCGGCCGCTTCCCGGGCCGCGCGTTCGGTAGCCATCTGCGCGGCTCGCTCGTCCTCCGTCTCCCACCACACCCGCAGCACCTCGGCTTCGCGGGCGGAACGTTCCAGGGCATCGCGACCGGCGCGTTCGTCCTCCGCGTCCCACCAGGCG
>DATFVT010000437.1:0-2306 GCA_035260105.1 Acidimicrobiia bacterium | reverse complement strand
ACAAGACGAAGAGCCCGACCGGATCCACGCGCAAGACATCCGGTAGCGGCGGCGGCAGCGGAGGCGCCCCGAGACGCCGCCGGCGGCGCGGGTCGCGCGGCGGCCGGAATCGCCGCAAGCCGAAGGCCGCCGCCGCGCCCGACGGCGCCGCCGCCAAGGACCCGGCCGAGGCCGGCGAGGACTACACCGACGCCGCCGCCGACCGCGGCATGACCAGCGAGGACGTCGCCGCCGACAGCGGCGAGCACCTCGGCCGGCCGGGTGCCGCGAGGTTGCGTGGACAGTTCCAGGTCGAGGACGGGGCCGAGATCGTCCTGGTCCGTGACGGACATGGTGCGAACGATAGACCGGAGGTCCTCGGTGACCTGGTGACCCTTGCGGGTCCGGGTGACGGGCAGTGCGGGTCGTGCGAGCGCGTCGTCGACGGCGACCCGAAGGTCGTCGACGTCGACGGGCGCGTCGTCGGGACCGGTCACCGTGACGCGGTACGCGACCGCGGTGACCGATTCCTGGAGTGCCGGGGCCCGGTCGGTGAGGCCGGCGGTGCCGGTCACGTCGATGCCGTCGGGCAGGGCGTCGGACACACCTCGCGTCAGCGAGTCGAGCGGGACGTCCTCGGCCAGCTGCACGTCGAGGTATTCGGCTTCGCTCTCGTGCCCCACCGAGAGCGCGAGCCCGAAGCTCACCTTCGGACGGGGCGCGAAGCCCTGCGTGAAGGCGAGCGGGAGCTTCTCGACCCGGAAGGCGCGCTCGAAGGCCCGGGCGACATCGCGATGCGAGATGAAGCGGACCTTGCCGCGCTTCCGGAACCGGACGCGCACCGGGTAGCCGGAGTCACCGCGCACCGGTGCCCGCCTTCTCCCGTGAGCCGAGGAACGTCACCGGCGTCTCGCCGCCGCGGCTGAGATCCTGACCCGTCCCCTGGCTGCCGCCGGCCGGCGCCACCGTCGACGCCACGACGTGCTCGAGCGCGTAGTCGGTGCAGACGCCACAGTCGTAGCACGGTGTCCAGCGGCAGTCGGGCAGGCCGTGCTGCTGCAGTGCCGCCTGCCAGTCCTGCCACAGGAAGTCGCGGTGCAACCCGGCCGAGATGTGGTCCCAAGGGAGCACCTCGTCGGCGGGGCGGTGGCGCGTGACGTACCAGTCGGCGTCCAGCCCCTCGGCGGCCATCGCGTCGAGCCACCGGCCGAGGTCGAACCGCTCGCTCCACTCCTGGAACGTGCCGCCGCCCCGCCACACGCGTTCGATGACGCGCCCGACGCGCCGGTCGCCCCGGCTGGCGATCCCCTCGGCGAACGTCGCCGCCGGGTCGTGCCAGCGCAGCTGCACCCCGGACTTCCGGACCGCGCCCCGGAGCAGCCCGACCTTGCGCTCGAGCTCGTCGACCGCGTTCTGACCGAACCACTGGAACGGGGTGTGGGGCTTGGGCACGAAGCCGCCGATCGACGCCGTGCAACTGGCCTGCTTCGTGTACTTCCGTCCGACCTTGACGACGTTCCGGGCGAGCTCGGCGATGCCGAGCGTGTCGTCGTCCATCTCCGTCGGGACCCCGGTCAGGAAGTACAACTTCACGCGCCGCCATCCCTGCGAGTACGCGCCGTCGACGGCCGCGTACAGGTCGTCCTCGGTGATCAGCTTGTTGAGGACCTGGCGGATGCGCCACGTGCCGCCTTCGGGCGCGAACGTAAGCCCCGTGCGTCGCACCTTCTGGATCTCGCCGGCGATGCCGACGGTGAACGCGTCGACGCGCAGCGACGGCAACGAGAGGCTCACGCAGCCCGAGCCTTCCTGCTCGTTCACGAGGCCGGCGACGAGCCCGTCGATGCCGGAGAAGTCGGCGCTCGAGAGCGACGTCAACGCGACCTCGTCGTAACCGGTGCGCCGAAGCCCGTCCTGGACCATCGTCCGCACCTGCTCCTCGGGCCGCTCCCGCACCGGCCGCGTGATCGTGCCCGCCTGGCAGAACCGGCACCCCCGCGTGCAGCCCCGGAAGATCTCGACGTTGAGCCGGTCGTGCACCACCTCCGTCAGTGGCACGAGCTGCTGCTTCGGGTACGGCCAGTCGGCGAGGTCGGCGACCGTGCGCTTGTCGACCCGTTCGGGCACGTCGTCGAAGCGGGGGCGCACCTCGCGGAGGAACGGCCCGTCGTAGTCGACGTCGTACGTCGCCGGGACGTAGACGCCGGGGATCGCCGCCAGCTCGCGCAGGACGCCCTCGCGGGTGGTGCGCCCGGCGCGCTTCCAGTCCCGGATGACCTCCGTCATCTCACCGACGGCCTCCTCGCCGTCGCCGATGACGAACGCGT
>DATFVT010000436.1:0-8792 GCA_035260105.1 Acidimicrobiia bacterium | reverse complement strand
CCTCGATCCCAGGGATCTCTTGGAATCGTTCGGCCCGTGGGCCACGGTCGGGCTCTTCCTCATCATCTTCGCGGAGACAGGGCTGCTCATCGGGTTCTTCCTCCCCGGTGACTCCCTCCTGTTCACCGCCGGCATCCTTGCCTCGCAAGGCAATCTCAACATTGCCGTGATCGCGATCGGTTGCTTCCTGGCCGCGGTCATCGGCGACCAGGTCGGCTACACGATCGGTCGTCGCGCGGGCCCGGCGCTCTTCCGCAAGCCGGACTCGCGCATCTTCAAGCAGAAGTACGTCGATCGAACGAAAGAGTTCTTCGAGAAACACGGGCCGAAGACCATCCTCCTCGCGCGCTTCGTGCCGATCGTGCGGACGTTCGCCCCCGTCCTCGCCGGCGTCGGCGAGATGAGCCGCCGCACGTTCACGACCTACAACGTCGTCGGTGCCTTCGTCTGGGGCGTCGGCGTGACGGTGGCGGGCTACATCCTCGGGGAGGCCATCGGCGAGGACATCGACAAGTACCTGCTGCCCATCATCGCCGTCATCATCGTGCTGTCGATCCTCCCTCCGGTGATCGAGGCGCTGCGGGAGCGCCGGCGGACGCGCAACGCTGCCGCGGCGTCGTCCGCCGGGAACGAGGACCCCGAGACCGAGGTCGCCGAGCTCCGCCAGGCCGTCCGGGACGACTGACCCCGGTTTCGCGGCATTCCGTCAAGCGGGCATCAGGCCCGAACGGGCCGGGGTCAAGAAGCCGTCAGGGCCTTTTGCCCCGGCGGGTCTCGGGTGTATCCAGGTGATGTGAGGAGCGACCGGCAGAGCGAAGGTCCCGACGACCGGCTCGTCGCCACCGGCCTCGGGGTCGCCGCCCTCGGTCCGCTCGTCGTCGCCAGCCTGCTCGTCATCGTCCGGGACCACATCGCTGGGTCGAACGCGGCCCTGGTGTTCGTGGTGGTGGTGGTCCTCGCGGCCGCGCTCGGAGGGCGCTGGGCCGGGGTCACAGCCGCCGTCGTCTCGGCGATGTCGTACGACTTCTTCCTCACCCGGCCGTACGGGTCGCTGAAGATCGACAAAGCCGAGGACATCGTCGCGACGATCCTGCTCCTCACAGTGGGACTGATCGTCGGCGAGGTGGTCGTCTGGGCGCACAAGGGTCACCGCCAGTCGAAGCGCGGACGATCCGAGATCGCGCGACTGCACCGCGTCGCTGAGCAGGTGGCCGCGGGAGGGAGCACACAGGACGTGCTCGAGACCGTGCGCTCGGAGCTGACCCAGCTGCTCTCCCTGCGATCGTGCGAGTTCGAGCAACCGCCCTTCGGCCTTCCACTCCCGAGACTGGAGCGGAACGGCGCGATCGACGTCGCACAGCGACGGATCCTGCGCGGTGAGTTCGCCTTGCCGGCCGAGGGGGTCGAGATCCCGGTACTCGGGCGAGGTCGACAAGTGGGACGCCTCGTGCTCGACACCGACCCCGATGTCGGCGTGTCGATCGAGGAGCGTGTCGTCGCGATCGCGATCTCTGATCAGCTCGGCGCGGTGCTCGCCGCCGAGTTGCACAGCCCCAAGACCAACGGCGACCGCGACCCCTTCCTGAGCTGAGGCAACGCCGGTCGACGTCTACGCGTCGATCCCGTACACCGGGTTCAGGATCGCCAGCCGACCGTGGTGGTCCACGACCATGCCTTCGACGGTCAGCACGGTGCCGATCTCGATGCCCGGGACCGTGCGGCGCCCCAGGAACAGCACCGAGATGCCGCCCGTGTCGTCGACGAGGGTGCACTCGAGATTGCAGGTACCGGAGACGGGCTGCACGCGCAGTGCGCTCACGGTTCCGGTGACGCAGACGCGATGGCGCCACTCGACATCCGCGATGCGGACGTGTGCCGTGCCCAGGCTGGCGGTGGCGCTCCTCGCGCCGTCGCCGCTCACGCGTGTTGCCCTGCGCTTCACCTTCGCCGCGCCGGAGACGCCGGCACCATCGGGTACCTGGAAGTCGGTGAGCGTCGGTCCGATTTCGCCGTCGCCCTCGTCGAGGTGGAACGGCACGGTCGTGACGGTGACGTGCTGGAGCCGTGAGATGTCGCGCGCCAGGGCCTCGGCGGTCTGGTCGTGGAGGATGCGGCGCCAGAACCCGCCGTAGCGACGGTCGGGCAGGACGACGCACACTTCCGTCTGGCCGTCGGCGAGAGCATGGGCGACCGTCGTCATCGCGCTACGCGTCAGCCGCCGATCCGGACAGTCGACGAGCTCCAGCCCGATGCTGGCGAGGCCGTGGTCACGCCACGACTCGGAGAGCTCGTCGGCGCGCTGCTGGTCCACGACGAAGTGCACGGCCCGGAGGTCGTCCGGGTGCAGGGACCGGCCGAACTGCAGGGCGCGGGCGGCGGCCAGGTCGAGGCGGTCGATGAAGACGAGCACTGCCAGCTTCCGCATGACCGGAGCCCGCACCGCGGCGGGGACACCCGCCTCGAGCCGGCGGTCTTCCCCCTCGTACTGGCGCGCGAGACGCACGAGGAAGACCACCATCACCGGGACCAGCACCACGATGAGCCAGGCGCCGTGGGTGAATTTCGTCGCCGCGATCACGATGTCGACGACGAACGACAACACAGCACCCGTGCCGTTCACGAACAGCCCCCACCGCCAGCCCGGCTCCTTCTGGGTGATGTGGTGCTTGGCCATCCCCGCCTGCGAGAGCGTGAACGACGTGAAGACGCCTATCGCGTACAGCGGGATCAGGCGGTCGACCTTGGCGCCGGTGAGCACGAGCAGGACGATCGCGGCCACGGACAGGAAGATGATGCCGTTCGAGAACACGAGCCGGTGCCCGCGCTTGGTGAGTTGGCGGGGCATGAAGTTGTCGCCGGCGTGGAAGGACGCCAGGCGCGGGAAGTCGGCGAAGCTCGTGTTGGCGGCCAGCACGAGGATGAGCACGGTGCCGGCCTGCAGAGAGAAATAGAGGAAGCGGCCGAGCGGGCTCCCCCCGTAGACGAGGTCGCCGATCTGCGAGATCACGGTCGGCGTTCCCTCGACGAACGGTGCGACGTGCATGTGCGACGCGAGCACGGACAGGCCGAGGAACATCGCTCCGAGGAGCGATCCCATGATGACGAGCGTCGTCCGTGCGTTCTTCCATGCCGGCTTCCGGAACGCCGGCACGCCGTTCGAGATCGCCTCGACGCCGGTGACCGCCGCGCCGCCGGACGCGAACGCGTGGAGCACGACGAACAGCGTCGCGCCGAGGAAGATGCCGTTGCCGGCGCTGCCGAAGTGCACCATCCCTTCGGCACCACCGGCGGCCTGGGGGAGGCTCCCGTCGACGAGCTGGAACATCCCCCAGCCGAGTAGGACGACCATGTTGAGGATGAAGAAGTAGGTCGGGACGGCGAAGACGCGGCCCGATTCCCGCACGCCGCGCAGGTTGCCGAAGGCGATGAGGACGACGAACGAGACGGAGATCGGCACGACGTACGGCGTGAGGACCGGGAACGCCGATGCCATCGCGGCCGTGCCCGCCGCCACCGACACCGACACCGTGAGCACATAGTCGGTGAGCAACGCGACTCCGGCAACCTGCGCGGGGAGGAGCCCGAAGTTGTCCCGGGTGACCATGTAGGCGCCCCCCGCCGTGGGGTACGCCTTGATCGTCTGGCGGTACGAAAGGATGAGGAAGCCCAGCACCACCAACATGGCGACGGTGATGGGCACGACGAGCGAGAACGCCGCCAGTCCGACCGCCGGGACAAGAACGCGGAGGATCTCCTCGGTCGCGTACGCCGACGACGACAGGTTGTCGGACGCGAAGACCGCCAGCGCGGTCGGCTTCCCGAGCCGCTCGTGGTCGAGCTGCTCGGTGTGCAGTGGCGGGCCGAGCAGCTTGCGCTTGACGCGGTAGCCGACGCTGTCCCGAGGCAGCTCCGTCGGAGGCTCGAGCGGCAGCGGCCGCGGCTCGGCCTTCTCGGTCAACGCCACGACGTGCGCCTCCAGGTCCGTCGGCCGCTCTGGGGTCGGCGGCCTCACCATCGTCACGTACCGGCCCCCCGAAACGCGCTAACGGCGCGTCAAGACCGCCCGGAGGCGCGTCAGGATCCCGCCAGGTCCGATTCCGCGACGTCGAACCGGTAGCCCATGCCGGGCTCGGTGATGAAGTAGCGGGGGTGACCGGGCTCCGGCTCGAGCTTGCGGCGCACCTGGGCCATGAACACCCGCAGGTAGTTGGTCTCGTCGTGGTATTGCGGACCCCAAACCTCTTGCAGGAGTTGTCGCTGGGCGACGAGGCGCCCGCGGTTACGCACGAGCACCTCCACGAGGTGCCACTCGGTGGGCGTCAGGCGGACCTCGTCGCCGTTGCGGCGGACTTTCTTCGCCGCCAGGTCGATCGTGAAGTCGGGTGTCTCGACGAGTGCGTCCTCCTCGGCCGGAGTGGTGCGACGGAGTGCAGCGCGGAGCCGGGCCAGGAGCTCGTCCATGCCGAACGGCTTCGTGACGTAGTCGTCGGCACCCGCGTCCAACGCTGCGACCTTGTCCGGCTCGGTGTCCCGTACCGAGAGCACGACGATCGGCACCTGTGACCATCCCCGCAGTCCGCGGATCACGTCGACGCCGTCGATTCCGGGCAGCCCGAGGTCGAGCACGACGACGTCGGGATGATGGCGGGCCGCGACTTCGAGGGCGCGCTCGCCGTCGGGCACCAGATCGACGTCGTAGCCGCGGGCGCGCAGGTTGATGCCGAGGGCGCGCAGGATCTGCGGCTCGTCGTCGACGACGAGCACACGGCTCATGCTGCGACGTCGAGGCCGACGCTGACGGTCAGGCCGCCGCCGGGGGTGTCCTCGACGGTGATCCCACCGCCCATCGCGTCGACGAACCCCCGCGCCACGGCCAACCCGAGCCCGGTGCCGCTGTCGCTCGATTGATCGCCCAATCGCTGGAACGGCTCGAACATGCGCTCCCGCTGGTCGGGGGGAATGCCTGGTCCCCGGTCGACGACCCGCAGATCGACACGATCGCCGATCGCGCACGCGTCGACGCGGACGGGGTGTTCGGGCGGCGACCAGTTGAGCGCGTTGTCGACGATGTTGGCGACGGCCCGCTCGAGCAGTGCGGCGTCGGCATGGACACGAGGCAACGACTCGTCGACGCTGAGCTCCACTCGTTGTGCACGGTCACCGAGTCCCTTGATCGCAGCTGGGACGACCTCTTCGAGGCCGACGTCGCGCATCACGAGCTGAAGGGCACCGCTCTGGAGGCGACTCATGTCGAGCAGGTTGCCGACGAGAGTGTTCAGGCGGTCGGTCTCTTCGTCGATCGTCGCGAGGAGCTCGTGCGTCGCCTGGGGCGTCCATTCGACATCCTGCTGGAGCAAGCTCGTGGCCGCAGCCTTGATCGATGCCAGCGGCGTCCGCAGATCGTGGGAGACGGCAGCGAGAAGAGCCGCGCGCAGGTCGTTCGCCTCGGCCAAGCCCGCCGCGACCGCTGCTTCGGCGCGTAGTTGTCGCCGTTCGAGGGCGAGGGCGAGCTGGCCGGTGAACGCCTGCAGCAGCGCGAGGTCCTCGGCGGCGAGGTCGGGACCGACCACCACGAGTTGCATCTCCCCGTCGATCGCGATGCTGACGTCGGCCTCTTCGGGCGACTGAGGAGTCGGTGCGCCGGTCGACGACTCGACGATCCATCCGTCGCCGCTTCGCTGCAGCACCGCCATGGCCTGCAGGCCGAAGGTGGTGCGCAGCGTGCTGATCAAGAGCGGGAGCGGGTCCTCCTCGGTCATGAGCTGGGCTCCGAGGCGCGCGAGCGTCTCGGCCTCGGCGCGGGCGCGGCTGGCCTCCGCGGACCGGCGGGCCGCGAAGTGCACGTACCCGCTGACGACTCCGGCGGTCAGCAGGAACACGATGAGAGCGATGAGGTCCTTACCTTCGTGGATCGTGAACTGGTGAATAGGGGGAATGAAGAACCAGTTCACGAGCAGGAACGCGACGACGCTGGCCGCCAGGGCCGGCCACATCCCACCGATTGCGGCGATCACCACGACCGCGAGCAGGTAGAAGAGCAATGCGCCGGGGAGCTCGAGGCTGTCCCGGAGCGGAGCCATGACCAGAGTCAGCAAGGGCAGCAGGACGATCCCCAGGACCGCGCCCGCGACCTGACGGCGAACCGGGAGCGTGCGACGACCCCGGGGACGGCTGAACGGAGCCCGCGGCTCCGGCTCCTCGCTCGAGATCACGTGCACGTCGATGGGTCCGGACGCGCGGATCACTCGATTGATCACCGATCCGCTGGTCAGCTCCGCCCACCGCGACCGGCGGCTGGCGCCGAGGACGATCTGGGTCGCGTTCTCTGCCCGTGCGAACTCGATGAGCGCCTTACCGACGTCGTCGCCCACGATCTCGTGGTAGTTGCCCCCCACTTCGTTCAGCAGCGCCCGGTGCTCGTCCAGCAGCTGCTTTGAAGGGCCGGCGAGCCCGTCCGTCGACCGGACGTGCACGCCGAACAACTCGGCGTGGGCGCGCATCGCCATTCGTGCGGCCCGCCTGATCAGGGCGTCGCCTCCGGGCGCCCCGGTCAGGGCGACGACGACCCGTTCCCGGGTCTCCCACGGTCCCTGGATGCCATGCGACTCCATGTAGTCCTGGAGCGAGTCGTCGACCTTGTCGACGACCCAGAGCAACGCGAGCTCCCGGAGCGCCGCGAGGTTCCCGGGCCGGAAGTAGTTCGCCAGCGACGCGTCGATCCGCTCGGCCGGGTAGATGTTGCCGTGAGCCATCCGCCGGCGGAGCGCCTCCGGCGTCATGTCGACGACCTCTACCTGCTCCGCGGATCGGACGATGGCATCAGGGATTGTCTCGTGCTGCTTGACGCCGGTGATGCGTTCGACCACGTCGTTGACCGATTCGAGATGCTGCATGTTGAGCGTGGTCACGACGTCGATGCCGGCGTCGAGCAGCTCCTCGACGTCCTGCCAGCGCTTCTCGTTCCGCGAGCCCGGGACGTTCGTGTGTGCGATCTCGTCGATGAGGGCCGCCTGAGGCTTGCGGGCGAGGATGGCGTCGACGTCCATCTCCTCGAAGTCGCGCCCCCGGTAGGAGATCGTCTTCCTCGGGATGACGTCGAGGTCGCGGATCTGTTCCTCGGTGTTGGCACGCCCGTGCGTCTCGACGTAACCCACGACGACGTCCTTGCCGCGGTGGAGGCCCCGCCATCCTTCGTTGAGCATGGCGTAGGTCTTTCCGACGCCCGGCGCGGCGCCGAGGTACACGCGCATCTTCCCGCGGGCCACCATTTCAGCCTACGACGCGGTCGGTTTCATCGGCTCAGTCGACCGTCTCGAAGCGGTAGCCGAGGCCGGGCTCGGTCGCCAGGTAGCGAGGACGTGACGGCTCAGGCTCGAGCTTGCGCCGGAGACGGCCGACGTGCTCGCGCAGGCTGCCGACCTCGTCGTCGTGCTCGATGCCCGGCACCGCCTCCATCAGCTGGTGCTGCGGGACGAGCCGGCCTCGATTCCGGACGAGGACTTCCATGAGCTGCCATTCCGTCGGCGTCAGCGGGACCTCCTCGCCGCCCCGGGTGACCCGCTTCTCGACGAGGTCGACCGTGAAGCTGGCCGTCTCGATCACCGGCTGGTCCCGGTCGCCCACCGCGCCATGCCCGAGCGCCGCCCGGATGCGGGCGAGCAGCTCGTCCATCCCGAACGGCTTGGTGACGTAGTCGTCGGCCCCGGCGTCGATGGCGGCGACCTTGTCGGCCTCGGTGTCTCGCACGGAGAGCACGACGATCGGGATCCGGGTCGATCGACGGAGCCGTTCGATGACGTCGAGGCCGCCGATGCCCGGAAGGCCGAGGTCGACCACGACGATGTCAGGGTGGTTGCGCGCCGCGAGATCCAACGCGGCCTCGCCCGTCTCGGCCAGGTCGACCACGTAGTCATGAGCACGAAGGTCGAGGCCGACGGTGCGCAGGATCTGAGGCTCGTCGTCGACGACGAGGACGCGGCTGGTCATGCCGGCGCGATCACGACGCGAGCTCGTCGAGGGCGACGTTGAGCTCGAGCACGTTGACGGTCTTCTCGCCGAAGATCCCCAGGTCCCGCCCCGAGGTGTGGTCGTCGACGAGCTTGCGCACGCGGGCGGCCGGGATGCCCCGTTCGCCGGCGACGCGCTTCGTCTGGAGACGCGCGTTCGCCACTGAGATGTCGGGGTCGAGGCCCGAAGCCGATGCAGTCACGGCGTCGACCGGGACCTCGACGCGGGCGGGGAGCCGGTTCAGCGCGCGGTACGCCAGGACTCGCTGCGGGACGGTGTTCGGGTCGCAGACGAACTCGCCGTCGGAGGTGCGCTTGTACCTCTGCCCCGCCGTCGGGCTGGTCACGGGCTCACCCTTCCGGTCGACCGGCACGCAGTACGGGTCGTCGCGAGAGGCGAACGGATTGCGCTTCGACGGACTGCCGTTCCGAGCGACCGAGTTGAACCCGGGGATGAACCCGACCAGCAGTGGGTTCGACGGGCCGAGGTTGGAACCGCTGCTCAGCGTCGGGTCGTAGCCGGCGTCGGTGTCGCCCGCGGCGCCCACCGCAGAAGACGGCCGGGACTGGAAGTACCTCGGGATCGCGTTGCCCTTCCTGTCGACGAAGGCCTGGCCGATCAGGCTCGAACCGACCTGCCTGCCATTGCGCTCGACGATCGAGCCGTCGGCCTTGTCCTTCAGGCCCGGGATCTGCGCGATGCCGGTGACGAGCAGTCCGTAGCCGAGCCCGAGAACCACCGTGAACACGATCATCGAGAGCACTGCGGGCACGAGTTGCCGTCGC
>DATFVT010000435.1:0-2952 GCA_035260105.1 Acidimicrobiia bacterium | reverse complement strand
GCTGTCGAGCATCGCGGTGATCAGCGTCGTCACCGTGGTCTTGCCGTTCGTGCCCGTGACGGCGACGAGGACCTTCCCCCGGGCGGCGGCGAGCTCGGCGGCGAGGTCGACCTCCGCCCGCACCGGGATGCCCGCCTCCCGCGCCGCGGCCAGCGCCGGGTGACCGAGCGGCACGCCCGGGCTGGGCACGACGATGTCGGCCGCCCGTACCAGCTCGGCCAGCCGGCCGGGTGGGGGCTGCTCGACGACCTCGGCTCCTGCGGCCTCGGCCGTCGCGACCCGGTCGCGGTACCCGGCGTCGCCCGTCGGGACGTCCTCGACCACCACGACATCGTCACCGGCGGCGGCGCGGTGGCGCACGACGGCGTCGCCGGTGACACCGAGACCGAGCACGAGCACGCCGCTCAATCGATCACTCCCGGGATCCGGATGAAGTCGGCGTAGAACAAGCCGAGACCGAACGCCACGCACAGGCCGCCGAAGAGCCAGAAGCGCACGATCACGGTGAACTCGGGCCAGCCGCCGACCTCGTAATGGTGATGGATCGGCGCCATGCGCAGCACCCGGCGATGGAACCCACGGAACGCGACCACCTGCGCGATGACGCTGAGCGTCTCGACCACGAACAGCCCGCCGAGGATCGGGAGCAGGAGATCGGTGTGGGTGAGCAGGGCGAGGCCCGCCATGCCGCCGCCGAGGGCGAGGGAGCCGGTATCACCCATGAAGATGCGCGCCGGCGCCGCGTTCCACCACAGGAAGCCCGCGCACGCGCCTGCCATCCCCGCGGCGACGACGGCGAGATCGAGCGAGTTGGCGGCGAAACCTCCCGGCGCGGTCACCATCGAGAGCGACCCGTACACGGCCGGGTGCCGGAACTGCCAGAACGCGATCACCGTGAACGCGAAGAACACGAGCGTCGCCGCACCCGAGGCGAGGCCGTCCATGCCGTCTGTGATGTTCACCGCGTTCGCCGACCCGAAGATGATGAGGATCGCCCAGACCGCCCACAGCCAGGTGCCGAGGTCGAGATCGATGAGGCGTGTGAACGACAGGTTCGTCGACGTGTCGACGTACCTGAGCGCGAGGATGGCGAAGCCGGTCGCCACCGCGAGGAGCCCCGAGGTCTTGCCCCGCTTGCGCAGCCCGAGGTTCCGGCCCTTCCGCACCCCGAGGTAGTCGTCGATGAACCCGACGGCGGCCAACCCGATGATCAGGAGCATGAGCGTGATGCCGGCACGCGCGAACCTGAGCTGCTCGGTCCGGATGTGCGCGACCACGTAGCCGACGAACGCGCTCACGATGATCGCGATCCCGCCCATCGTCGGTGTCCCGGCCTTGGCGGCGTGCGGATGCGTGAACGGGCCGTCGTCCCGGATGATCTGACCGATCCCGCGCGCGCGGAGGACGCGGATGAGGAAGGGGGTTCCGAACACGCTGAGCAGGAACGCCACCGACGCTGCCAGCAGCAGTGCGATCATGCACCGACCGCCGCCGTCAGCACCTCGGCAACACGTTCGAGCCCGACCGCCCGGCTCGCCTTCACGAGGACCGCGTCACCGGATCGGGCCAGGCCCGCCACCGCGACAACGGCGGCGTCGGCGTCGTCGACCTCGATCACCCGGGCGCGCCCGGCCCCCGCCAGACGGGCGCCGTCGGCGATCGGTCGCGCGCCCTCGCCCACCGCGATCACCACGTCGACGTCCGACGCCACGGCGAGACGTCCGATCTTCTGGTGCTCGGCGCGAGCGTGGTCCCCGAGCTCGAGCATCTCGCCGAGCACCGCGATCCGCCGCTTGTCGGCCGCGAGGTAACGGAACGAGCGCAGCGCCGCCGCCATCGAGGTCGGGCTGGCGTTGTACGCGTCGTTGACCACGGTGACACCTTCGTCGGTGCGGATCACGTCCATGCGCCAGGCCGCCGTCCGGGCGCGCGCCAGGCCCTCGGCGACCTTCTCGAGCGGCGCGCCCAGCTCCAGCGCGACCGCCGCCGCCATCGCCGCGTTCACCGCCTGGCGTTCGCCGCGCACGCCGAGGCACACCGGCGTCGATCCCCACGGCGTGACCAGCTTGAAGCGGGGCCGCAGCTCCTCGTCGAGCACGACGCCCACGGCCCGGACCGTGGCACCGGGCACGGCCCCGACCCCGACCGTGACCACCCGCGCGCGCGTGCGAGCGGCCAGCGCCGGAGTGAACACGTCCCCGGCGTCGAGGACGGCCGTCCCGTGAGGATTCAGCGCCTCCATGAGCTCGCCTTTGACCCGTGCGATCCCCTCCCGCCCGCCGAGCAACCCGGCGTGCGCCATGCCGACGTGCGTGACCACACCGACCTGGGGCTCGGCTATCGCGCACAGCTCGGTGATGTTGCCGGCGAACCGCGCGCCCATCTCGGTCACCACGACTTCCGTGTCCTCGTCCGCCGAGAGCAAGGTGAGCGGGACACCGGCTTCGTTGTTGAACGAGGCCGGGCTCGCGTGCACGCGGTGTGTCGGGCCGAGCGCCGACGCCAGGAGGTCCTTGGTCGCGGTCTTCCCGGCAGAGCCGGTGATGCCGACCACGGTGGCGGCAGGCAGCCGGTGGCGCGCGGCACGCCCGAGCGACGCCAGCGCCCCCAGCGCGTCGGGCACGTGCACCGCGGCGCGGCCCTCGGGGACCTGCTCGGGCGGGCGCGTGACGACGGCGATCGTCGCGCCCCGTTCCCAGGCGTCGTCGAGGAAGTCGTTGCCGTCACGGTCGCCTTGCAATGCGACGAAGCATCCGCCGTGCTCGAGGCGCCGGGTGTCGATCGCGTACGAATCGGCGCCGGCGGTCGGGGTGCCGACGAGCTCGCCGCCCGTCGCGTCGAGGACGTCCTTCGCGGTCAGGCGCATCCGAGCGCCTCCAGCTCCTCGCGCGCGACGACGCGGTCGTCGAACGGGATCGTCTCCGCGCCGATCGTCTGACCGGTCTCGTGGCC
>DATFVT010000434.1:0-2481 GCA_035260105.1 Acidimicrobiia bacterium | reverse complement strand
CCCGCCAGTTCGTCGCCGGGTCGGTCGCCGTCGGCGCCATCGCGTTCTTCGTGCTCGCAGCAGTGACCGGCGCCCCGGTCGTTGCAGTCGTTCCCGGGGTGGGCGTCGCCGCCCTACCGCGCGCATACTTCGCCCGGCGCCGCGCGGCACATCTCCAGCGAGTGCAGGCGGCGTGGCCCGACGGTCTGCGCGACGTGATCGCGTCGATCACCGCCGGTCGCTCATTGCCACAGGCACTGAACTCGCTCGCCGCATCCGGACCGGTGCCGCTCCAGGTGGCGTTCGCGCGATTCCCGATGCTCTCTCGCATGTTGGGGACCGTTCCCGCTCTCGAAGTGATCAAGGAGGAGCTTGCCGACCCGACGAGCGACCGCGTGATCGAGGTGCTCGTACTGGCGCACGAACGAGGTGGGCAGATCGTGCGCGACATCCTCGAGGACCTCGTCGTCGCGACGACGCGTGATCTGAAGTTGCTGGAGGAGGTCGAAACCGAAGGCCTCGAGATGAAGATCAACGCCCGGGCGGTCCTCGTGCTGCCCTGGCTGGTGCTCGTCGCGCTCACCATCAGGGAGGGTCCCTTCCGCGACTTCTACCGATCGCCGGGTGGTCTCCTCGTCGTTCTGGTAGCGGGTGTGCTCAGCGTCGTCGGAGGTGTGCTGATCGCACGCCTGGCGCGCACGCGGGCGGAACAGCGCGTCTTCGGTTCGAGTGCGACGCTCGCGGCGAGGGAGCCGGCGTGAGCGCACAGGTCATGGTGCTCGGGGGCGTGTCGGCGGCGCTGCTGTGCGCGGGTGTCGCCGGGCTGATCGTCAAACCGACACCGCGCCTCGCGGGTCGCGTGCGTCCGTACACGATCGTCGCCCGGGCCGGCCTGGGTCGGAGCGCCGACGTGCTCGGTGTCGCACAACCGGTCACGCCCTCGCGTGGTGGAGTCGTTCGTCGTCTCTTCTGGCCTCCGCTCCGTGCGATGGGAGCGCGAATCGGCCGCTTGGTCGAAAGCCGGAGCGACGAGCACTTGCGCCTCAAGCTCCGGCAAGCCGGTTACAACGATCTGACGACCGAGGAGTACCGCGTTCGCGCTCTCGGCCAGGCGGTGCTGTTCACGACCACCGGTGCAGCCGTCGGCATCGCCATCCGGTCACCGTTGTTGACGCTCCTCCTCGCCGGATGCGGCTTCGTGTACGGCTCCACACGGTGGAAGGGCCGCATCGACCGGGCCATCGGAGATCGTCAGGAACGACTCCGGCTCGAGCTGTACACCGTGAACCAGCTGCTGGCGATCCACCTGCGGACCGGAGCGGGGCCGGTACAGGCGACGCAGCGGATCGTCGACCGCGGAACCGGCGCCATGGTCCAAGAGCTCGACGCCGTGTTGACCTGGGTCCGCAGCGGCGTCTCCGAGCCAGAGGCGTTCCGGCGGGCGGCGGAGCTGACACCGGAGCCGAGCGTGGCGCGGACGTACAAGTTGTTCGCCGCGGGGGCCGAGCGTGGCGTCGACCTCGGGGGCGCGTTGCGAGCGTTGAGTGAAGACCTCCGAGACGCGCGCCGCGAGGACCTGCGTCGCATCGCGACGAAGCGTCGCGCCGCGATGCTCGTGCCGACGATCGCCATCCTCGCTCCGATCATGCTGCTTTTCATCGCCGCCCCGCTTCCCTCGGTGGTCTTCGGAAGTCGCTGACCGGTCAGCGTTCGTGAAAACGACGAGTGAAGGGAGAAGAAAGGTGGGTCCGACGTCGTGGTGGTTCGGCCTGGTGTGGCGTCTGCGTACGGCCGCCGGGTCCGAGGACGGGATGACGACCGCCGAGTTGCTCGGGAACGCGGCGTTGGGCATCGCCGCGCTGGTGGCGATCTGGGCGGTCCTCCAGGCGCTCGGCCTGGACATCGTGAACTGGATCCGGGGGCAGCTGGGGGTCTGACCGTGGCGAGGGGCGGCGAGCCATCCGGCGAAGAGGGCATGACGACCGTGCAGTACGTCGCTGCGACCGCCTTCTCGCTCATCGCTTTTGTGATGCTGGCGAACTTCATCGTGTTCCTGTACGCGCGCGGCGTCGTGCGAGCTGCGGTGGACGAAGGCGCGCGGGCGGGAAGCCGCTTCGGCGCGACGAGCGCCGAGTGCGACTCGCGTGCCCGGGACGTGCTCGGCGACCTGCTTGCGGGGCGCCTCGGAAGCGACGTGAGTGTCCGGTGTGAGAGCACCGACGACGCGGTGCACGCGCGCGCTCAGGTGACGTTGCGCGGATGGTTGCCAGTCCTGGTGCCGGACTGGACGTTCGCGTTCGATGCCCGGTCGGTCCGGGAGCACCCGTGACGGAGGGGCTCCGCTGCCGGTCGGGTGAACGCGGCTACGTGGCCGGTGAGCTCGCGATCGGCATCGGCTTGCTCGTCTTTCCCGTCGCCCTCCTCGTGTTGACGCTGCCGACCTGGTCGGAGCGCCAGACCACAGCGCGCTCGGTCGCGAGAGAAGTGGCTCGGGTCGTCGCT
>DATFVT010000433.1:0-2601 GCA_035260105.1 Acidimicrobiia bacterium | reverse complement strand
GCCGCTTCCTCGATCGACCCGAGGTGCAGGTCGCGCTGGACACGTTGCGCGAGCAGACCCGGGCGCGGCCCGGCGTCCCCTTCGCCGGCCATCTGGAGGCGCTCACCGCGAGCGCCGCCGACGCGTCGGAGGAGCGCCGGGAGCACGTCGAGGAGATCGGCCGCCTCGGCCGCGACTACCTCGCCGCCGATGGGGGCGACGGCTCGCTCGCCGGGTTCCTCGAGTTCCTGCAGACGGCGCTGCGCGCCGGCGACGACGCCGGCGGGCCGGGTGCCGACGCTGTCGAGCTGCTCAGCTTCCATCGCGCCAAGGGGCTGGAGTTCGACACGGTGTTCGTCGTCGGCGTGGAGACGGGTCTGGTCCCGATCGTCCACGCCGAGACGCCGTCCGAGCGCGCCGAGGAGCTGCGGCTCCTGTACGTGGCGCTCTCGCGGGCCGAGCGTCGCCTGCACGTGAGCTGGGCGCAGAAGCGAACAGTCGGGATGCGTACGTACCGCCGGACGCCCAGCCCGTGGCTCGCGGCGATCGAGGAGACGGTGGCGGCGGCGCGGGCCCCTTCTGCCGGGGCGGCGCGCCCCGAGAGCGGCCGCGGCATCGCCGCCGCCCGGGAGCGCATGGCCGAGGCCCGGCCGCGCTCGGCAGTGAAGCCCGCCCGGGCCGTCGACCCAGGGAGTGCCGAGCTGCTCGGCGCGCTGCTCGAATGGCGCCGCAACCTCGCCCGCGCCTCGGGCGTCCCCGCGTACGTGATCTTCCACGACTCGACGCTCGAGGCCGTCGCCCGCGACCGCCCCCGCTCCCGGGGCGACCTCCTGACGATCCCCGGCATCGGCCCGGTCAAGGTCGAGCGCCACGGCGAGGCGCTCCTCGAACTGGTCGGCCAGCACGCCGGCTGACCGCCGCCTGCGCGCGCCCATTGACGGGCCGCGGTGCCTCGGCCACCATGCCGGCAGGTACGGCATGGGGGTGGCGTGATGGCGTGGTCGAGCTTCCCGGTCTTCCCTTCCGACGACGGCTGGCCCTACCCCGACCTCCCGGGCGGCTCCGACGACCCCGCCGCCGTCGAGGAGATCGACCTCGATGCCCTAGAGCTCCGGTTGAACCCGCACTGCTTCGAGTGCCTGGACCCGGTGGAGTACGACGTCGTGATCCGCCGCTTCGGGTTCTTCGGACCGGCGGCGTCGATGAAGGACCTCGCGCACGACCGCGGCTGGTCGCACACGCACACCCGCGAAGTGCTCGGCGGCGCCATCGACAAGCTCCGGACTCGCCTCACCCCCGAGTCGGGCTGACCCCGTTCGCCGAGTCAACACTCGCCCCACAACCCGCGATCGGCGCGCTTCGCCGCCAGCTCCTCGCCCAGCATCGTGCGGGCGTGGCCGTGATTCGGCTCGATGACGAGCAGACGGGCGAATCCCCGCCGGAGCAGCTCGTCGTTGAACCGCTCGCCGTCGACGATGACGTACGCGAGGCGGCGCCCGTAGCGGTCGCGGCCCTCGATGTCGTCTTCGAGCTGCACCGCCCGTCCCCGCAGGTGCGCGTCGGTGTACGCGGCCGCCTCGGGCCCGAAGCACTCGACGGGCTTCGTCGGGTGGTGCGTCTCGGGCGTGTCGATGCCGAGCAGCCGGACGGTGTCGGTGCTGTCGCCGCGGGCGACCTCGATCGTGTCGCCGTCGACGACGTCGACGACGGTCCAGGGAGCGGTCGCGGTGCGGTGCGCCTGCCCCAGCCGCCAGCCCCCGAGTGAGGCGGCGGCGAGGATCGCCACGACCACGACCCGGGAGCGGGTCATGGCGACGATGGTACCGAGGGGGTGTGACGGCGTCCCGGTGAGTCAGTACTGCGCGTAGTACGGCTTCTCGACCTCGCGCTTCTCGAGCAGGATGAACACGAGACCGTGCGGGTCGGCGAACCAGGTGGTGCGCAGGCCGACGATCTCCGCGATCCCGCCGGTGAGGAACCGCACACCCCTGCCCTCGAGCTCGGCGCGCGTCGCCACGATGTCGTCGCACAGGAGCCCGACGTGGCTGAAACCGGTGTCGACGACGCTCGCGTCGGGCGGCCGGGGACGGCCGGGCGCGCGCGGGTACTCGAGGACCTCCAGGACGCGGTCACCGCCGTCGGGGAAGCCGAGGATGGCTCCCTTGAGCGCGACGGGGCTCGGGACGAGCTCCCCCATGTCGCGTTCGATGGCGTCGCCCTCCATCAGCACCGGGGGCGACAGGACGGTCATGCCGAGCACGGACCGGTACCAGTCCACTGCGGCCTCGACGTCGGGCACGCACACCGCCGTGTGGGCGAGCGAGGTGATCACGCGCCCGACGCTAGGGGATCAGCGAACCGACGGGAGGCCGCCGGTAGCTTTCGGCTGATGAGTCGTCGCGCCCGACCCCTCGCCGTCGTCGTCCTCGTGCTCCTGGTGGTCGGAGCGGTCGCGCTCGTGCTCACGACGCGCCCGAAGCTCGAGGACGGCCGGAAGGGCGTCGACCGCGCGTGGACACCCGTTCGAGGACCGCTGGCGGAGCGTTACAACCGCCTCGGCGATGCGAACGCGCAGCTCGCCGCGGCCGGAGGAGGCGACCGTGACGTCGCGCGCGCGCTGGG
>DATFVT010000432.1:0-2339 GCA_035260105.1 Acidimicrobiia bacterium | reverse complement strand
GCACCGGAGAACACGGTCCAGGCGTTCGTCGCCGCCAGCGCCCTCGGCGCCGACGGCGTCGAGCTGGACGTGCACCGCACTGCCGACGGCGGCCTGGTCGTCCACCACGACGCCGGCGCCCGGCGGCTGGGCGTCCTGGCCCAGTGCACGCAGGTGGAGATCCGGGCGGTCCGGCCCGAGATCCCCACACTCGACGAGGCGCTCGAGGCTTGCGCGGGGATGCTCGTGAACGTCGAGGTGAAGAACCTGCCCGGCGACGACGACTACGACGCGGACGAGAGCGTCGCCGCAGGCGTGGTGGAGCTCCTCGTCGGGCGGGAGCGGCGCGACGACGTGCTGGTGTCGTCGTTCAACCTCGAGTCCGTCGACCGCGTGCGCGAGCTCGACGCGACGATCCCCACTGGGTTCCTGACGCTCGTCGGCATGGATCCCGTCGACGCGGTCGAGGTGGCGCACGCGCACGGGCACGGCGCCGTCCATCCCGATGTGCGCGCCCTCATCGGCGGGGCGGCCGCGGCGACCGTCACCCGGGCCCACGAGCTCGGCATAACGGTGAACGTATGGACGGTGAACGACGAGGACGAGATGCGACGACTCGCCGCCGCCGGCGTCGACGCCGTAATCACCGACGTGCCCGACGTCGCCCGCCGCGTGCTCACGGCGTGACGATCGTGAGGGCGTCCGGCATCCACGACAGCGTCAGATGCTCGGTCTCGCCGAGGTAATCGCCGTCGACCTGCCACGGGAACGGTCCGTAACCGATGACGGTGAGCCGGCGCACGTCACCCCTCTGCACCACCTTCGGGTGGTGCATCAGGCGCTCGCCGCCACGGAGCGCGGAGGCCGCGCCGCCGAGGAGCGTCGGCAGGTCGATCGAGCGGAACAGGGTCACGTTGAGCGGGACGTCGAGACCGGCGTGAGGAGCGAGCATCAACGGCCGCTTTCCGATGTACGCCCACGGTCGCTGGTTCGACACGATCGTGAACGCGGAGTCGCCGATGGACTCGCCGTCCTCGAGCTCGACCCGGAACCGGGGCCGGCGGCGGTCGTAGCGGCGTAACCACGTGTCGACGGTGGCCGCGACGAAGAGCGGGTGGGTGCCGTACCGCTTCAGGAACGATCGCCGCTCGACCCGGGCGATGACAGCGGCGTCCAGGCCGAGACCGGCATGGAAGAGGAAGCGCCGGCCTTCGGCGACGCCGAGGCCGATGCGCTCGAAGCTGCGTCGGTCCAGCGAGTCGACGAGTCGCTCGGCGGCCTGCACGGGGTCGTAGACCACGCCGATGCTGCGGGCGAACACGTTCGTCGAACCGCCCGGCAGCGGCGCGAGGGCGGTGGCGGTGCCGGCGAGCCCGTCGGCGGCCTCGCTGAGGGTCCCGTCGCCGCCCAGGACGACGACGACGTCCACGTCGTCGAGTGCGGCGCCCCGGGCGATGCGGGCGGCGTGCCCGCGTCGCGACGTCTCTTCCACCTCGAGCTTGTGGTCCGCCCCGAGCACCCGCTGGACGAGCACGCGCCGCCGCGCCGTGACGGCCGTCGCGGTCTCGTTGACGATCAGGAGAAGACGCACGGCCGAGCACCGTACCCGCGCGTACGATCCGGGCGTGTCCCGGGTCGCGCGTGGTCAGACAGCCGCGCTGTCGGAGCTCACCGCAGAGGTCGTCGCGTGCCGTGCGTGTCCGCGCCTCGTCGAGTGGCGCGAGCGCGTCGCGCGTGAGAAGCGCGCCGCATTCCGTGACGAGCCGTATTGGGGACGGCCTGTTCCCGGCTTCGGCGATCCGCGCGCCCGGCTCCTCGTGGCCGGGCTCGCACCGGCCGCCCACGGTGGCAACAGGACGGGCCGCATCTTCACCGGCGACCGGTCCGGCGACTGGCTCTTCGGCGCGCTGCACCGGAACGGCTACGCCAACCAGCCGACTTCGGTCGACGCCGGGGACGGGCTCGAGCTGCACGACGCGTACGTCGCCGCCGCCGTCCGCTGCGCACCGCCGGCGAACAAGCCGACACCGGCCGAGCGCGACCGGTGCCTGCCCTACCTGGTGCGCGAGCTGGGGCTGCTCGAGCGGGTGCGCGTCATCGTGGTGCTCGGCCAGTTCGCGTACGACGCCACCGCGCGCGTGCTCGCCGCGAGCGGATCGCCACTGCCGTCGCCGCGCCCGCGATTCGGCCACGGCGTCGAGGTCGCGTCGGAGCGGGCGGTCGTGCTCTGCTGCTACCACCCGAGCCAGCAGAACACGTTCACGGGCAAGCTCACCGAGTCGATGCTCGACGCCGTGTTCGAGCGGGCTCGCGCGCTCTCGGGCTCCTAGGCGAGGAGCGCGATCAACTCGCCCGTCGCG
>DATFVT010000431.1:0-11459 GCA_035260105.1 Acidimicrobiia bacterium | reverse complement strand
CGCTCGGCGAGCGGTGCCCACGGCGACCGCTCCTCCCACTCGCCCGCGACGATCCCCGCCACCCGGCCCGGCTGACCGAACACGCTCTTCGAGCTGACGCCGACGACCTGGCCGGCGACGTTGCGCATCACGAGCCGAAGGGCGCGCCCGATCGCGGTCGCGGGGCCGGCGGCGCCGCCGAAGCACCCGGCGTCGAAGGGAATCGACAAGTCGTGCCGTGCGTGCCCGTTCACGAACATGCCGGGCACGACGCACGAGGTCGTCGTGTTCAGCGCGAAGAGGTTGAACGTGGGGTCGGCCATCGCGTCGACGGTCGCACACAGGAGCGGCATCGCGTCCGGGGATGAGCCCGCCAGCACCGCGTTCACCGCCAGCTTCTCGACGGTGCAGCGGCCGTTGCGGGGAGGGAGCTCGGCGAGGCATTCGTCGGGGAACCGGCCCGACGCGATCAGGAACTCCCGGACGCGGTCTTCGGTCGGCGGGACGAGAGGGAGACCGTCGCCCCAGCCGGCGTCGGTGGCGAGCTTCTGGAACGCGACGGGGTCGCCGTCGACCTCGATGCGGGCGCTCGTCAGCCAGTCGAGCTCACACCCCTCGGGGCCGCAGTCGACCCGTCCTGCGATCTCGCTGTGCTCGTGGCTCACCGCGCTACGTCCTCGCCCCGAGCGTCTCGAGCAGGCGGGGCCAGTGGTCGCGGGCGATGGCGCGCACTTGTGCCTCCGGCCGCGACTCGAGCGGGTACGGCAGCACGTGGACGCGCAAGCCGGCGCGGCCGGCGTTGGCGGCCATGGTGTGGGCGAGGTGCTCGAACTCGGCTGTCACGACGACGACCGCCGTCTTCCCCCGGGAGGCCACCGCCACGGTGTCGTGGACGCTCCAGGAGGTGCAGGAGCCTCAGTTGCCGAGGCCGATGACGGCGATGTCGGCGTCGGTCGCGAAGTCGTCGAGCTCGGCGAACGTGCGGACGCCGTCGTCCCCGATGCGGTTGCCGGCGCGCCACGGCCGCACGCGCGCTCCCGCCGCGTGCAACTCGCGCGTCCATTCGTCGAGGACCCACTCGAACGACGGCCACGTCCGATCGGAGCGGACGCCGACCACCCGGCCGCTGAGCCTGCCGGCGTCGGGCCCGGGGTCGGGATCGACCTCGGGCGGCGCCGCCGTCGGGTCGAGAACCGTGATTCGTGCCACTGCCCACCTCCTCTCGATACCTGGAGCGTAGGCTGCCGCACCGTGCCGGCTGAGGTGGTCGTCGACGGGATCGCGTTCGGCGAGGGTCCCGTCTGGGTGCCGGCGGGAACGCCGGGCGGTCCCAGCCTCGTGGTCACGAGCGTCGCCGCCGGCGCGCTCTACCGCATCCCGCCGGGCGGCGGCCGCGCCGACGTGCTCGCCGACACCGGTGGTGGCGCCAACGGTGCCGCGCTCGGGGCCGACGGCAGCGTCCTGGTGACACAGAACGGCGGCATGGAGTTCTCGAAGCTGCCGCTCGACGTCGACTACCCGTACAACCCGACGACACCGGGCCTCCAGCTCGCCGGCGTCGACGGCGCCGTGCGCTACCTCGCCGACCGGGATCTCCAGGCCCCGAACGACCTCGTCGTCGCGCCCGACGGCACCGTCTACTTCACCGACCCACCGCACTTCCCGTTGCCGCCCGAGCCGTCCGGACGCGTGATGGCATACGGACGTGACGGCGCGGTCCGGGTCGTCGCCGAGCCCTTCATGTACTGCAACGGGATCGCGCTCGACCGTGACGGCACGCTCGTCGTGATCGAGGGCCGCGGGCTCCAGCGCCTGCTGCCGGACGGCGGTCGTGAGTGGATCGCGGAGACGCTCGGGCGGGGCGGCGGCGACGGGTTCTGCCTCGACACGGAGGGCAACTACTACGTCGCCGCCACCGTCGACCACGGCGTGCGCGTCGTCGACCGCGCCGGAGCGGAGGTCGACTTCCTGCCCATCGACGGGGACGGCGTGACGACGAACTGCTGCTTCGGCGGGACAGACGGGCGCACGTTGTTCGCGACCGACGCGGTGCCGGGGCGTGTCGTCGCCTGGGAGGGCCTCCCCCATCCGGGGCTCCCGCTCCACCCGTGGCCGGGCCCGGCCTGATCCGCTACCGCATCGTGCGCACGACGGCGGCGAGGTCGCGCGCCCAGGCGCGGGGGTCGTCGAGGGGCCAGCCGAGCTCGGGCAGGTCGAAGTACTCGACGCTCAGGCGTCCCCGGTAGTCGAGCTCGCGCAGGCGTTCGAAGACGGCGGCGAAGTCGACGACGCCCGTCGGATCGTCGATGTGGAGCTGCGCCGCGCCCGGGCGGCCCTGGCGCAACTGGACGTGGTCGGCGTACGGCAGGAGCTCGAGCGGGTCGCCTCCCCAGTCGGCGACGTGCCCGGTGTCCACCAGCAGCCGGAGCCCGGGCACGTCGGCGACCATGGCCCGGCACGCCTCGGTCGATCCGACCACCGCCCCCGTCCACGGCTCGAGCAGCGCGCCCGGTGCGCCCCGGAACCACTCGGCTGTGCGTTCCCACACGCCCGGCCCGGGCCGCGGTGCGGGAGTCGCGCACCATCCCGGTCGCGGTTTCGGGAACGACGTCGGGCATCCGACCGGTAACGGCAGCGACGCGGGGTCGACGTCGACGAGGACGTCGATGTGCTCGAAGCCGTCTGCCACCGCCAGCTCGGCGCGCGCGGCGACCGGTCGCGGCGCGTAGACGATGTCGACGACGCCGAGCGGGATCGCCACGGGCGGCTACTTCTGCTCGCCGTACTCCATGCCGCGCGGCATGACCATCCCGACGTGCTGCAGGTGCTGCCCGAGGACCTGGTCGAAGTGGTCCGCGACTTGCTGCGGCTCCCATCCCCCGTCGCGCCACATCCACCCGATCTGCTTCGGATGCTGGAAGATCGTGTACGCGTAGTCGGTCCGGCCGAGGATCTGCCCGTTGACGTGACTCGCGCGTTCGGACGCGAGGAAGGCAACGAGCGGCGCGTTGAGCGCGGGGTTCTGCTCCGGCGGCGGCTCCTCACCCGTCCGCTCGAACAGGCTCGCCGTCATGCGGGTCGCCCCCGCGGGCGCGACGGCGTTGACGGTGATCCCGTACTTCCCGAGCTCGAGCGCCCAGATGAACGTCATGCCCATGAGGGCGGCCTTGGCGGCGCCGTAGTTGGTCTGCCCAAAGTTGCCCCGCAGGCCCGCGGACGACGTCACGTTGATGATCCGTCCGTACCCGGCGTCCTTCATCACGACGGCGGCGTGGTGACCGCAGTTGAACGACCCCTTCAGGTGGACGCCGATGACGGAGTCGAAATCCTCCTCGTTCATCCTCACGAGGGTGCGGTCACGCACGATCCCGGCATTGTTGACGAGGATGTCGAGCTGACCGAAGGCGTCCACGGCCGTCCGGATGATGTTGGCGGCGCCCTCGAAGTCCGAGACGGAGTCGTAGTTCGGGGTTGCCTGACCGCCGAGCTCTTCGATCTCCTTGCACACCTGCGCCGCCGGATCCTCGTCGGTGCCGCGGCCGTCGAGGCTGACGCCGACGTCGTTGACGACGACGCGAGCACCTTCCCGTGCCATGCACAACGCGAACTCGCGCCCGATGCCCCGCCCCGATCCCGTGACGACGGCGGCGCGTCCGTCGAGCAGCCCCATCGCGCTCAGCCCCGCTTCGGGACGGCGGCGGTCGCCGTCCCCGTCAACTTGGCCTCGCCGTCCTGGTTGACGACCTGGCACTCGACGTCGACCAGGCCGACACCGCTCTCCGCCGCGTCACGGAGCCCGGTCACGTTGGCCGTGCACGTGAGGGTCTCACCGGGCCAGACCTGCTTCGAGAACCGCACCTGGTAGCGACGCAGCGCATCGGCGCCGAACCAGTCCTTCAGCACCCGCGCCATCAGCCCGGCCGTCAGCATCCCGTGGCCGAACACGGACGGGTTGCCGACCGACGACGCGATCGTGTCGTCGTGGTGCATGGGGTTGAAGTCACCCGACGCACCCGCATAGCGCACGAAGTGGGTGCGCGAGACGTCCTCGACGACGAGGGGCGGCGCTTCGTCGCCGACTGCGAGATCCTCGAACGACGGTGCGGTCACGGAGCTCGACACTTGCATTCCTCCTGCTCAGGGGGCGTCGGGGAGCGTACCCGGCATCCTCGAGAAAGGTGACACGTGTGTCGGGTACGCCTAGCCTGAGACGAATGCCCCGGTCCCGCAACGCGAGCGTCACTCGTCCCACCGCGACGCGCCGCGCCGCGAAATCCAGGAGACGCGCCGCGGGCGGCGACGGGGCGGCCCACTCGGCGGCGATGGGCACCCCGACCCGGGGCCGTGAGCTGCGGGCCCGGGGCCGGCGCACGATGCGCAAGCTCCTCGACGCCGGCGTGGAGATCTTCGCCCAGCGCGGCTTTCACGCCGCCCGAGTCGACGACATCGTCAAGCTCGCCAACACCTCGCACGGCACCTTCTACCTGTACTTCTCCAACAAGGAGGAGCTGTTCCGGGCCCTGGCCCACGAGGTGGCCGACGAGATGATGGCGCTCGCCAACTCGTTGCCGCCGATCGACCCCGGGCCCGAGGGTCGCGCCGAGCTGCGCGCCTGGCTCGCCCGCTTCGTCGAGATGTACGAGCACTACGGCCCCGTCATCCGCGCCTGGACCGAAGCCGAGATCGGCGCCAGCGAGTTCGGCCGGCTCGGGACCGACGTCCTCACCGAGTTCTCCCGGGCGCTGACCGGGCGCATCCGCCGCTCGTCGTCGCCCGACGTCAACCCGCAGATCGCCGCGCTGGCCGTCGTCGCGATGATCGAGCGGTTCAACTACTACGTGCTGTCACGCCAGGTGGACGTCAGCCGGGACGAGATGCTCGAAACGCTGGCGACCGTCACGCACGCCGGCTTGTTCGGGGGCAGCCCGCGCCGCTACTGACCGTTCGGGGAAGGCACCCGCGACTCCCCCGTCGGCAGGAGCCACTCGCTCAGGTCGCCCATCTCCTCGACGGGCCCGCCGTAGGTGACCCGGCCCTTCACGAGCACGGCGACGTCGTCGGCGAGCGCGAGGGCGTGGGCGACGTGCTGCTCCACGATCAGGAGCGTCGTACCCGCGTCGCGGATGGTCGCGAGGGTCCGGTACACCTCGTCGACGATGATCGGCGCCAGACCGAGCGACAGCTCGTCGCACACCAGGAGGCGGGGAGGCTTCGCGAGCACCCGCGCCAAGGCCAGCATGCGCTGCTCACCTCCCGACAGCGTGCCCGCGACCTGCCGCCGGCGCTTCCCGAGCGGAGGGAACATCTCGTACGCGCGCGCGAGGCCGGCGGACGCCCCCGACCTTCCGAGCTGCCTCCGCAACGTGAGCAGGAGGTTCTCGTCCACCGTCAACGAGGCGAACACAGACCGCCCCTCGGGCGCCTGGGCGATCCCCCTGCGGGCGAGGCGATAGGCGCGCTCCTTGCTGACGTCCTGGCCGTCGAACAGGAACTTCCCGGCCGTGGGCCGGATGAGACCGGAGCACACGCGGGCGACCGTCGTCTTGCCGGCGCCGTTCGACCCCAGCAGCGCGAGCACCGACCCTTCCCGCACCGCGAGCGAGACGCCGAACAAGGCCCGGAACGGCCCGTACCCCGCCTGGACGTCCCTCAGCTCGAGGAGCGGCGTCGGCGTCCTCCCAGCCGACGGCGCGGCGGCGCTCACACGAGCTCCCCGAGGTACGCCTTGCGGACCGCCTCGTCGTCCATGACCTCGGACGTGGTCCCGGACGCGATCACCACGCCGAAGTCGAGCACGTACAGCCGGGACGCGAAGGCCTGCACCATCTCGACGTCGTGCTCGACGAGGAGGATGGCGGTGCCCCGCTCGCGCTGCACCGTCTGCAGCGTCCCGACGAGCTCCATGGTCTCGTTCTGGTCGAGCCCCGACGACGGCTCGTCGAGCAGCAGCAACAGGGGCTCGGTCATCAGCGCCCGGCCCAACTCGACGAGCCGGGCCCGGCCCAGGCTGAGCGATTCGATCGGCTCGTCGGCGACGTCGTACAGGCCCAGGAGCTCGAGGGTGCGGTCGGCGCGGCTGCGCTCTTCGGCGGTCGGGCCGGCCAGGTTCAGGATGTCCTTCCAGAGTCGCCCGGTGCCGAGGCGCGCCCGTTCGGCGACGAGCAGGTGGTCGCGCACGTTCATCCCGGTGAACAGCTCGACGCGCTGGAACGTCCGACCGAAGCCCATACGGGCCCGCTTGTACACCGGCATGCGGGTGATGTCGCGCCCGTTGAACCTGACCCGGCCGCGGTCCGAGCGCAGGATCCCCAAGAGACAGTTGAAGAAGGTCGTCTTGCCGGCGCCGTTCGGCCCGATCAGGCCGACGGGCTCGCCCGGCTCGACCCGGATCGATACGTCGTCGAGCGCGGTGATGCCCGAGAACCGCTTACAGACGCCGGAGGACTCCAGCAGGCTCATGACGGCGCCCCCGGGTTGCCCACTCGCGCCGTCCCGACGCCGGCCGGAGCGGGCGTCGGTGCGACGACGCGTTCACCGGGCGCGCCGGGCGGCGGTGTCCTCCCCCGAGTGAGGAACCGCTGCACCGCGTCGAGCGAGCGGCGCTTGTTGTACTCGACGATGCCTTCGGGATGGCGGGCGTACGTGATGGCTCCCAGCCCGAACAGGATGAACTGGTACGCGGGCGAGAGGCCGAGTGCCTTGAGGATCTCCGGCACGAACGCGAAGGCGAACCCGGCCTGGACGGCCCCCTCGACCGTCCGCGAGCCCAGGGTGACGACGATCACGAGCCACAGGAACCCGAACAGCGGTGCGTAGTTCCCGGCGAAGTTCGCCTGGTTCTCCTGGAGCGTCAGGAGCCCACCGCCCAGCCCGGCGATGCCGGCCGACAACGCGAACGCGATCACCCGAGCGCGGGCGGGGTTGATCCCGATCGCGGTGGCGGCCGTCTCGCTCCCCCGGAGCGCGTCGAGGTATCTGCCGGTCGTCCCCTTTCGGACGAGGATCACGCCGATGGCGACGACCGTCAGCACCCCGAGCGCGAACAACAGGAACGTCCGGTCGCTCCCGAGGAACGTCGGGCGGGGAACCTTCGTCGGCAGCAAGCCGCCACTCACCCAATCGAGCGGCACGAAGATGCTGTCGAACATGAACGCGAACGCGATCGTGGCGAGCGCGAGGAAGATCCCGCCCAGCCGCAGCGCCGGGATCGCGAGCAGCCCACCGACGACGGCGGCCATCGCCGCGCCGATGACCATCGTCAGGAGGACCGGGAAGCCGAAGTGGCTCGCGAGTTGGGCGGTGCCGGCGGCGCCCACCGCCGCGAACGACGCCTGGCAGAGCGAGATCTGGCCCGCCATGCCGGTGATGACCGTGATCGAGAGGAAGATCAACGAGAAGATCACGGCCTTCGTGATGATCAGCAACCAGAAGCTGCTGACCACGAAGAGCGCCACGTACAGGCCGCCGAGGACGACGACGGCGCCCAGCGCCCACGTGGCGTAGGTGAGCGCGCGCATCCGTTGCGCGGCCGCGAGCCCGGGTGGGGGCGGGTCGACGCCCGACAAGGGATCGACGATCTCGCTGCGCGTGCGCAGCCCGGGCCAGAACAGGAGCAGGAGGAACAGCACGACGAACGGCAGCGACGGCCGCAAGCCGTTGGCCAGGATGCTGTCGCTCGGCAGGTAGCCACCCAGGACGCCCTGGGCGACCCCGAGGAGGATCCCGCCGAGGAACGCGAGCGGGATGCTCGTGAGGCGGCCGAACGCCGCGGCCGCGATCGCCGCGATCAGCAGGATCGTGAAGTTCGGCGCCGCCAGCTGCGCGAACAGCGGCGCCAGCAGCACGCCCGCCAACCCCGCGAACGTGCTCGACAGCATCCACGAGAAGGCGCTGACTCGATCGGCGTTGATCCCGGCCAGCTCGGTCATGCGCGGGCTCTCGACCACGGCCCGCATCTGGAGCCCGATCGTCGTCCAGCGGAACAGCGCCGTCAGGAACAGCACGGCGGCGACGGTCGAGATGATCGTCGCCACCTGGTTCCCGTCGAGGACGTAGTCCCCGAAGTGGTAGTAGGCGAACGGGTTGGGCCAGATCGTCGGCGGGTTGAACACCGAGCTCTGCAGGAAGTCGAAGTCGGGCAAGAGCTTCACGATCTCCGGGATCGCGATGAGCAGGCCCAGCGACGTCACCAACTTCGCGATCGCCGGCGCCGTCCGGAGGTGGCGGAACAAGAACCTTTCGAGGATGAGCCCCACCAGCGGTGCGACGACGAACACCGCCACGATGAACCCCGGGAGCAGCGGCCAGTCGTGGTTGGTGACGGTGTTGTAGAAGACCGCCGCCGACACGTACGCCTGGGCGCCGAACGCCAGGTTGAAGACCCCGGACGTCTTGTACGTGAGAACGAGCCCGACCGCGACGAGCGCGAAGACGCACCCGAAGGGAATCCCGAGGATGACGTAGTTGAGGAAGTCGCTCACTCGGGCAGGCTCCCATTCGGGCTCGGCACAGCCGAGCCCACCGTCACGCTTCGACGGTGGGCTGCGACTGCAACTTGTCGGGCAACGGGTTCAGCTGGAGACACACGAAGGGCTTCCCCGGCTGGCCGAACGACGGCACGAACTTGCCGTTCTCGATCTTGGAGATGACGTTGCACCCTTGGGGCTGCTCACCCTGGTGCGCAACACTCCAGTCGATCCCGGCGAGGAGGCCGTTGGCGGTGAAGTTCTTCTCCGCGTTGATGGCGTCGACCACCTTCTGCCGGGTGAAATCGGGACCCGCCTCCCGGAGCCCGGTGACGAACTGGTCGGCGTTGATCCAGCCCGCCATCGAGTTCTCGTTCTGCTCGTAGTTGTTCTTCTTCATCCACTTCTGGTAGTCCTTCAGGCCCTTCGGCTTCTGCTTGACCTCGAAGGGCGTGAAGAACGTCAGGGCGTAGGAGCCCTGGAAGAACGGGGCGTTCTCCTCGACGAACTTCTGGTTGTAGGCGTTGGGCAGGTACTGCTTGGCGTTCAGCCCCTGCTTCTTCATCTCCTTGGCGAGTGTGAGCGTCCCGTTGTTGTCCATACACGTCGTCACGAAGTCGACGCCCTTATCCTTCATCTGCTGGACGTCGTTGCTCAGGTCCGTGACCCCGAAGGCGAGGCTCGTGTCGAGGAACTCGATCTTCGCCGACGGGTACTTGTCGAAGGCGGCCTGCAACCCCTTGGCGCAGTCGGCCGACTGCGGCACCGAGTAGGCGAGCACACCGATCTTCTTGGCCTTCACCTTCTGGGCCAGCCAGGGCACGAGCTGGCTCGGACACGTGAAGCAGAGGTACGAGCCCTTCTCCCCGAAGAGGTTCTGCGGCCCCGGCGCCTGCTCCGAGCCCCACTCGGCGTTGATGTTCCAGCCGAAGGTCGGGATCCCGGACTGGCCGAGAAGGTCTGCCCCGGTGAACAAGAGCACCGACACGGGAAGGACCGCGAACACGTTGCCGTCGATGAGGCTCTGGATCTCCTGCCGGTTCTGGGAGACCTGGTCGTCGTTCTCGACGCTCAGGTTGAGCTTGCGCCCGTAGACGCCCTTGTCCTTCGACGAGTTGACCATGTCGAAGTACGCCTTCACCCCGTTGAACGCTCCGGCGTAGTCACCCCCCAAGGGGTTCGTCTTCGAGGCCACACCGCCCACGTTGATCTCGGTCTGCGTGACACCGGGCTGGTTGACCGGTGGGAATTGCTGGGTCGGTGCGTCGGCTCCCGCCGACGCAGGCACCACGGCGGCGAGCACTCCGGCCGCGACGACGAGACTCGCGAGCCCTGCCACTCCACGACGACCACGCATCGGTAACCCCCCAGAACACCAAGGCGAATCGTAAGTTTCCTAACTCTAACGTCAGGAAACTTTCCGTGAGTTTCGCCTGTCGCAGCGGTCCACGCCAGTCAGCATTCGCAAGGATTCGAGCCTCCCGTACCCCCGAGAATGGAGACGGCCGCGACCCCCGTGCCTTCGGAACAGTGCGCCCGTACGCTGTCCTCGATCGCTCCAACGGAAGCCGATGCGGCAGGGCAGGGAGCGGTGATGCGGCGATTCACGTGGGGTCGTGGGGTACTCGTAGTCGGGTTGGCGGGCGCGGTGGCGGGTGTCGTCCCCAGCGGGGTATCAGCGCTGTCCATACGTGTGCGGTGCCGGGCGACTGCCGTCGTCACCAACTACGGCAGCGGCACGGTATCGACAATCGACGTGAACACGAAGACCAAGAATCGCACCGACATCCCCGTCGGCCCGGTCCCGTCCGGGGTGGCGATCACGCCGGACGGCAAGACGGCCTTCGTCACCAACCTCACGGGCACGGTGTCAACGATTGATGTGAAGAGCAGGACCAAGGACCCGACCGACATCCCCGTCGGCCCGGCCCCAGTCGGGGTGGCGATCACGCCGGTCGGAACGACGGCCTTCGTCACCAACTTCGGCCCCTTCACATCCTTGTCAGAGGCGGTCGACGCGATCCGCGAGCCGACACCGGGGATAGTCGGGACCGTGTCGACGATCGATGTGAAGACGAGGACGAAGGACCCTACCGACATCCCCGTCGGCGCGCTCCCGCTCGGAGTGACGGTCACGCCGGACGGAACGACGGCCTTCGTCACCAACCTCGGCAGCGGCACAGTGTCGACGATCGACGTGAAGACGAAGACCAAGAACCCGACCGACATCCCCGTTGGTCTCTACCCAGCCGGGGTGGCGGTGACGCCGGACGGCAAGACGGCCTTCGTCACCAACTTCGGCCCGTTCACGAACCTCGATCCGTCGACGCCGGAAGGCATCGGCACGGTGTCGACGATCGATGTGAAGACCGGGACGAAGGACTTCACCGACATCGCGGTCGGCTCCGGCGCCGTTGGCGTCGCGGTGACGCCGGACGGCAAGACAGCCTTCGTTGCCAACAGGGCCAGCGGCACGGTGTCGACGATTGATGTCGACACCAAGTCGAAGAGCCTCACAGACATCCCGGTCGGCGCGAACCCGAACGGGGTGGCGGTCACGCCGGACGGCAAGACGGCGTTCGTCACCGACCTCAGCGGGCGGACGGTGTCGACGATTGCCGTGAAGAGGAAGACCAAGGACCCCGGCAACATCCCGAGTGGATTGTCACCTCTCCAGGTGGCGGTCACGCCTTGTCGCCGGTGACGGGCACCGCCATTCCCGCGCTTCGTCGACCGTGTCGCTCGGAGCGCGACTCGGTGGCAATTTGGCGACATCCAGCTGTCGCCGCGTCGTTGATCGGAGCGTGACCTGCGCAGACGCGGTCGCGGCAACGTAACGTCAGGTTGCGCGGCGGACCACTGGCTGTCCCGGCGGGGCGGGCGGCGCGCGAGGATTCACCTGTGCCGCACACGCTCGTGACCTTCCACGCCCACCCCGACGACGAGGCCATCGCCACCGCGGGCGTCATGGCGAAGGCCGCCGCCGAGGGGCATCGGGTCGTCCTCGTCGTCGCC
>DATFVT010000430.1:0-2251 GCA_035260105.1 Acidimicrobiia bacterium | reverse complement strand
GCTGTACCTCCTGCCCTCCCTCGGTCTCGGCATGGTCGGCCTCGGCCGCTACGCCAACGAGTGCTTCCCGCCCTTCGTCGCCGCCGGCGAGCTCCTCCACCGGGCCAAGCGATGGTTGGTGGTCACCGCGTTCGCGGCCGCCGTGGCCGGACAGGCCCTCTGCGTCTGGTGGGTGATCCACGATCACTACCTCCCCTGAGCGGGGAAGCGATCACGGTCCCGCCGCGTTGCTACGCGCATGCCCGAGTGCACGCACCTCGGCCGGATCGAAGACGTCGAGCCGCGCACCGACGGCTGCGAGGAGTGCCTGGCGACGGGCGACAACTGGATCCACCTCCGGCTGTGCCGGACCTTCGGGCACGTCGGCTGCTGCGACTCCTCGAGGAACAAGCACGCCAGCGCGCACTCCCGCGAGGTCGATCACCCGATCGTGACTTCGCTCGAGCCGGGTGAGCACTGGTCGTGGTGCTACGTCGACGAGGTTGTGCTCGCCTAGTCGACGTCAGCCCTCCTGCAGGCGCATCGGGCGACACAGCATCTGCTGACCGCCGCTGGCTAGGAGCTGCCCGTCTGCGGACCACACCGACGCCGCGCTGGCGACCAGTCCGTCCCGGGCAACCGGCGACGTGCACTCGACGAGGAGCCAGGGCGACTCGGGCGCGACGGCGTGGAAGCGGGCGGTGACGTCGAGGCTCGGCGCGTAGAACGGCAGGTCGTTTCCGTACGCGCGTACGGCGGCAGGCCATCCCATCGTGTCGACCAGGAGCAGTGAGCGGCCGGCGTCGACGAACGGGTCGTCGAACGTGTCGCGGGGCACGTAGCGGTACCACGATCGAACGACGGGATCGCCGGGCACGCGTGCAGCCCACTCTTCTCGCGGCAGCCACGACAGGGGCCGTTGCTCGAAGTTGCTCCAGAACATGTTGTATGGCCCGCGCTCCTCCTCGTCCGCCACGAGCTCCTCCATGTTGGGGAGCTCGCCCGGTGGCGGGACGTCCGGCATCGGTGCGGCGTCGTGCTCGAGGCCGTCGACGTCGCCGACGACCCACACCTGCGCCTCGAGGATCGGCTTCTCGTGCTGTGTCATCGACACGCTGATGGACGCCGTCCGCCGTGAGCCCCGGATCGTGCGGACGTCGAGGTCGACGCCGTCGAACTCGGCGACGCCGAGGTAGTGGCACGAGAACGTGGCCGGGCGCCGCAGCGGCGTGTGCGCGCCGGCAGCCCGGAGCGCGATCACAGCCAGGTAGCCGCCGTTCGGTCCCCAGATCTCCCAGTCACGGGACAGTTGCGCGCGATAGCGACCGTCCGCGCCTTCTATCGCAGTGTCGGCGGCGAGGTCACCCATCGCCTCATCCTCACCCGCGGAGAGTCGGGCGCGCTGGCATTATCGGGGCGCGCGTCAGAGGTCGAGCGTGTTCGGCTCCACGACCCGCGCCCGGCGGACGGCCTTGGCCTTCGTGCGCATGCTCACCTCGCGGGGCGCCCGTCCGATCATGGCCGTGACCCGCGCCACCTCGGCCTCGAGCCCGGCGACCGGCACGACGTTCGACACGATGCCGAGCGCCTTCGCCTCCTGGGCCTCGACCACCCGGCCCGTGAGGCACAGCTCGCGCGCGACCCCGCCGCCGACGATGTCGTGCAGCGGGCCGTAGACCACGTCGCCGAACTCGATCTCGGGGTGCGAGAACCGCGCCGTCTCGGCCGCGATCCGCAAGTCGCACATGACGGCGAGGTCGAAGCCGCCCGCGATGGCGGGGCCGTTGACGGCGGCGACCAGCGGCAGCGGGAACCGGAGCACCGTGCCGTGGAACCGGTCGCTCGACGCCCACAGGCGGTCGGCGAGCTCGGGCTGCTGGAACTCGCGCAGGTCGAAACCGGAGCTGAAGACGTTGCCGGAGCCGGTGATCACCACGGTCTTGACTGCTTCGTCGTCGGCCAGGTCGTCGAGGGCGTCCGACACCTCGTCCCGCAACGCGATCGACAGCGCGTTCTTCTTGTCGGGTCGGTCGAGGGTCAGCGTCACGACGCCGTCCTCGGGCCCCGACCGCACGAGAAGCCCGTCGCTCACGAGCGGCTCCCGTTGCGGCGGCGATAGCCTGACGGGCCGTCAGGTCGAGCGGAGGTGAGCGTCGGTGAGCGAGACGGGCGTCCGCGGCGACCTCGAATGGGGCACGACGCCCCGGTTGCTGCACAGCTCTGCAGAGCGCTTCTCGGCACGGGAGGCGATCGTAGACGTGAGCGACGGTCG
>DATFVT010000429.1:0-2666 GCA_035260105.1 Acidimicrobiia bacterium | reverse complement strand
GCTCGGCGAACGATGCGCCGGGCGCGCCGGGGAGATCACGGACGAGGCGCTTGAGCGTGACGGTCTTGGCGGCGGCTGCTCGATGCGCGCGCCGCATGTAGGCCACGTGCTCGACCGCGAGACAGACGACGACGTCGGCGGCGTCGACGTCGAAGTCCGTCAGCTGGTGGCTGCGGTGCATCGACCGCTCCACGCCGAGCTCCGCGATGGCGTCACGGGTGCGCCAGCTCATCGGCATGCCCTCGACGACGTGCGTCCCGGCGGTGACGACGCGCACGTCGGGCGCGCGGTCTTCGAGGAGCGCGCCCGCCATCACCGAGCGGGCGGCGTTCCCGGTGCACAGGAACACGATGTCGAGGGGCTCGGTGATCGTCACGCCGCCGTGCCGGTGACCGTCTGGTGGACGATCCGGGCAGTGGTCTCCACGACGTCGCCCCTCGTGATCCCGAGGGGCTCGAGGTCCGAGTGGAACGCGGCCATGCGTTCGAGCAGCGCGACCAGAGCCGCGGCCGCCGCCATCGGCGAGATCTGGGTGCTCACGCGGCCGTCGGCCTGTGACTCGGTGACGGTCGTCGCGAGGTGGTCGGTGATGGGTCGCAGCGAGTTGTTCCGCACGTGGCGGAAGCGGGGGTCGCCCTCCTGCGCCGCCAGGTTGCGGGTGCGGAGCACGGCCCGATGCGCGTCCCAGTAGCGGATGAAGGTGTCGACCATCTCGCGGGCGCTGGCGAGGCCGGTCGGACCGGTCCACGGGCGGCTCAGCAGCTCGTCGACGGGCGCGAGCTCCTCCCCGACCTCGGCGGTGAGCGCCAACACCGCTTCCTCGACGTCACGGAAGTACTGGTAGAAGGTCGCCGGCGACGTCCCGACCTCGCGGGCGATGTCGACGACCCGCAGGTCCCGGACCCCGTGGCTCTCGAGCAGCCGCGCCGTCGCGTCGAGCAGGCGCCGGCGAGTGGCCGCCCCGCGCTTCCCGAGCGGGCGGCCGTCGAGCGCGACCGCCTCGGCGGTCGTCGCCGGTGAGGAGGACACGGCGGATCAGGCTAGCTGGGTCGGTGCCGCCGATCTGACTGGTCGTCAGACGGGACGCGCCCCTCCCCTGTCGTCGCAAGTCGGCCCAGCCACCGTCCGACCGGCTGCCGGAACTCCCAGCTATTCGACGTCCAGCAGGTTGTCGAGCTCCGTGTACTCCATGACCCGGCGCACGATCGGGGTCGGCGAGACGAGCACCACCTCGATGTTGTAACGCTTGGCGGTGAGGCTGACGTTCACAAGGGCAGCGACTCCAGCACTGTCGATGTCGTGGAGACGTGACAGGTCAACTCTGACGGGCGTGGTCGCATGACGAAGATGCCTCGAGGCGACTTCCCGAAAATGCCCGACCGTCGAGTGGTCGAGCGAGCCGGTGAGTCGTATGCACGGGGCGTCGTGCACGCCGTCGACGCTGCAACTGAGCCCGTCAACGCCGCCCGTCGGAGAACGCAGAGACATCCTTCGCCCTCTTCTCGAGGCGGAGCGCGCGCACGACGAGGACAAGGTTTGGCACTCAGGCGCCCGCGTACACATCCGTGCGGGCAATCGAGCGGTTCGAGCGCCTTTTTTCTCTGCCGAAAGGCTCACCTCGGTCGGATCTTCCGGAGCCGGGGCAAAGGACCCGAACCGGCGCGGTTCCGTTCGGGCGCGAGGTACTGAAGTGCCGGACGATCCCCACGCAAACAGCGGCGAATACCTGCGACCCGGGGAAGCCGCCGCTTCCTTGCACGTCTCGCCGCAGACCATTCGTCGGTGGGCGTCGCAGGGCATGCTTCCGTTCGCTCTCACCGCGGGCGGTCACCGTCGATTCCCGCGAATCGAAGTCGAACGGCTCCGCGAAAAGCTCGACGCTGAAGCAAACCAAGCACCCACTCGCGAGCGGTGATCACGCGCCCGAAGTTGCCGATCACGCGCGTATGACGACTTCGTCAGCCCTCGCGGCGGCGCTCGTCCCAGCGTGCACCGTGTCGAGCTCGTAGCCTCGTGCTCGAAGTTCATCGATGATCGTCGGCAGCGCAGCCGCGGTTTGAGAGCGGTCCTCGCTATCGTCCGGAGAGCCGTCGTGTAGCTGGACGATGCTGCCGTCGTGCACATTGTCGAGGACGGCGCTGACGATGGCATCGGTTCCCGGTTCCGAGTAGTCGCGTGAGTTGACGTCGGCGCCGACCCGTGTGAGGCCGAGCGACGAGGCGACTTCGTTGACGGTGGCGTTCGTGAGCGAGTAGGGGGCGCGCCAAAGTGTGGGGCGCTCGCCGGTGAGGCTCTCGATCTCGTCGGCCGCGGACTCGAGCTCCGAGCGCACCTGCTCGGGCGACAGCGTGGTGAGGTCCGGGTGGTCCCAAGTGTGGTCCCCGACCACCATGCCCTCGGTGCTCTCTTGTTGCACGTAACTCGGGAACTGGGTGGCGTGCTCGCCGACGACGAAGAAGGTTGCGCCCACACCTTTGGACCGCAGCACGGAGAGGATCTGCGGTGTGTAGACGCTCGGGCCGTCGTCGAAGGTGAGATAGACCTTGGGGGCTGCGGATTGCGGTGCCGGTGGCAGCGGGGCGCAGGCGGCGGCAACCACGACGACCGCCACGGCGGCCGTGACGGCCCAGGGTGAGCGGACGCGCCGAGACCAACCCGACGACAGC
>DATFVT010000428.1:0-2188 GCA_035260105.1 Acidimicrobiia bacterium | reverse complement strand
GCGCAGGAGCTCGAAGAACTGGTACGGGTTCTCCCGGAACTCGGGAGTGAGCGCGACGCTCAAGAAGTCGAGTGGCTGGTCGACTGCGTCGACTGTCTCGCCGGCCGGCTGTGCCATCGGAGCCCCCCGTGATGCCGCTGCCGCTTGCGTCACGGTATGCCCGGGTTCGTACCCGGTCCACGTGACCTGCGGCACACGGTCACTCAGGGTCGCGTGCCGCGCGCGGTCGCCCCGTGGCCGCGTACCGGGGCGGCGAGTTCGGCGAACTCGCAGAGCAGCGGACGCGTGTCGCGCGGGTCGACGATCTCCTCGATCATGAAGACCTCGGCGGTACGGAACGGCGAGCGCGCCGCGTCGAGTCGGCGTTCGATCTCGGCCCGGGCCGCGTCGCGATCCTCTGCCGCGTCGAGCTGCGCCTTGTACGCGGCCTCGATGCCACCGGCGAGGGGAAGGCTGCCCCAGTCGCCCGACGGCCACGCGAACCGGTACTTGAGGCGCGCCGCGTTCTGGTGCGCGGCACCGGCGACGCCGTACACCTTGCGCAAGATCACCGAGCACCAGGGCACGGTCGCCTGGTAGATCGCGGCGAGGGCCCTGCCGCCGTGCCGGATGGTCGCCGCCCGTTCGGCGTCGACGCCGATCACGAAGCCGGGGTTGTCCACGAAATGGACGACCGGCAGGTGGAACGTGTCGGCGAGGTCGACGAAGCGGGTGACCTTCTGCGACGCGTCCGCCGTCCATCCGGCGCCGTAGAAGTAGGGGTCGCCGGCGAGCACGGCCACCGGCCAGCCGTCGAGACGGGCGAGCCCGGTGACGGCGGAGCGGCCGTACCCGCGTCCGATCTCGAAGAACGACCCCCGGTCGACGACGGCTTCCATGATGTCCCGGACCTTGTAGACCCGTCGCGCGTCCCGGGGGATCGCGTCGACGAGCCACTCCTCGCGTCGGTCCGGATCGTCGGTCGTATCGATGCGCGGCGGGGCGTCGTCGACCGAGCGCGGCAGGTACGAGAGGAAGGCACGCGCGCTCGCGAACGCGTCCTGCTCGGTGTCGAGGACGTCGTCGACAGCGCCGTTCCGTCCGTGGATGCCACTGCCGCCGAGCTCCTCCTTGTCGACGTCCTCGCCGAGGCGGGCGACCACGGGCGGCCCGGCGACGAACAATTGCGACGTGCCGCGCACCATGAGCGAATAGTGGCTCGTTACGACGCGCGCCGCTCCCAGCCCGGCGACGGATCCGAGGCACAGCGCGACGACGGGAACGGTGGCGAGGTTCTCGACCACCCACTCCCAGCCCGGGTTGAACGGCACGAAGCTGCGCGCCATCGTCTCGAGCGACTTCACCGAGCCGCCGCCGCCCGAGCCGTCGACCAGGCGCACGACGGGCAGCCGCAGCTCGTTCGCCATCTGCTCGGCGTGGACCTGCTTCTGGAAGATGGACGCGTCGGCGGCTCCCCCGCGCACGGTGAAGTCGTCGCCGCCGATCACGACCGGGCGGCCGTCGATGCGGGCGCGGCCCATCACGAAGTTGGTGGGCGTGAAGCTCGCCAGCTGCCCGTCGTCGTACTCGGCCCGGCCCGTGAGCGCGCCGACTTCGTGGAAGCTGCCGGGGTCGACGAGGGCGTCGATGCGCTCGCGGACGGTCAGCTTGCCGGCGTCGTGCTGCCGGGCGACCTTCTCCTCGCCCCCCATCGCGGCGGCGAGCTCGGTGCGTCGCCGCAGCTCCTCGAGCTCGGGATCCCAGGTCATGAGGTCACCTGAGCGGCACCGTACTCTTGCCGCTCGTGAGTGACTCCAGCGTCGATCCGAAGCGGTACCGCCAGCACCGGTACGCGCCGCCCCCGGGCGCGACGGAGATCCTGCTCGTGCGGCACGGCGAGTCGCAGCCGGTCGATCCCGAGCGACCGTTCGACCTCGTCGACGGGCACGGCGACCCACCGCTCGACCCCGTCGGCGCCGAACAGGCCGAGCGTCTCGCCGACCGGCTGGCCGGGGAGAGCATCGCCGCCATCTACGTCACGACCCTGCGCCGCACCGTGGAGACGGCGGCGCCGCTGGCGGAGCGGCTGGGCATCGTGCCGAGCGTCGAGCCGGAGCTGCGCGAGGTCTACCTGGGGGAGTGGGAAGGCGGGCTGCTGCGCGTGAAGGCCGAGCAACGTGATCCCGCGTTCGTGCAAGCGATCACCGAG
>DATFVT010000427.1:0-6417 GCA_035260105.1 Acidimicrobiia bacterium | reverse complement strand
CCGCGGTACGCGGAGGTGGACGCCCAGGGCGTCGTCTTCAACGCCCACTGGTTGACGTATTTCGACGAGGCGTGCACCCGGTGGTTCGACACGATGGGCTTCGAGCCCAAGGAGTCGTTCTTCCGCGACTTCGACCTGATGCTCGTGAAGGCCGTCCTCGAATGGCAGGGCCCGGCCGGCTTCGACGACGTCGTCGACATCGCGGTCGAGACGGCGCGGCTCGGGAAGTCGTCGTTCGACGTCCGCTACACGGCGACGGTCGAGGGGCGGCCGGCTTGTGTCGGCACGGTCACGTACGTGAGCGTGAAGCCCGGCACCCACGAGTCGGCTCCGATCCCCGACGTGCTTCGTGAGCGACTCCACGGAGACGAAACCGGGTCGTAGCCTGGGCGCGGAGCTTGCCAGCGATTGGAGACGGGTGTTCGAGAAGTTCACCGAACGGGCTCGACGGGTGATCGTGCTCGCGCAGGAGGAGGCGCGCCTCCTCAACCACAGCGCGATCGGCACCGAGCACCTCCTGCTCGGGATCGTCCACGAGGGCCAGGGCGTCGCCGCCCGCACGCTCGAAGGCCTCGGGATCAGGCTGGCGGCGGTGCGCCGTGCGATCGAGCGCGAAGTTCCCCGGGGAGCGTCGCCGGCCGTCGGGACCCTCGCCTTCACTCCGCGAGCCAAGAAGTCGCTGGAGAACGCATTGCGCGAGTCGCTCCAGCTGGGACACAACTACATCGGAACCGAGCACATCCTCCTCGGTCTGATGCGGACGGAGGACGGCCGGGCCGCACGCGTCCTCACCGACCTCGGCGCCACGTTCGAAGGCGTCCGCGCCCAGGCCCTCGCCGTGCTCGCCGATCGCCCCGTCCCCCCGGAGGAGAGCGGCGTCCACCACCTCCCCGAGGAGCGGTAAGCCCGGTCAGGCGATCTGCTCGCCGTCGCGCAGTGCTCGCCGCGACGCGCGACCGACGGCGGCTGTGCGCCCGCGGTCCCGGTTGACGACCTCGAGCTCGGCAACGTCGCCGTCGCCGTCGATCGTGACGGTGGCGTCGACCGTCTCGCCGTCCATCACCATGCCGACGAACTTGAGCTCGATCTCGCCGTGCTCGAGGAACTCCTCGCCCCACTCGTCGAGCAGCACGCCGTAGGCGGGGCCGGCTACCTGCATGCCCTGGGCGACGAGCCCGGGCAGCCCGAGCTCGGCCGCCTCGTCGAGCTCCGAGTGGAAGTTGCCGCGGCGCGAATAGGCGCGCAGCAGCTCAGGGGTGAGGAGGAGCGTGCGCGAGTGGTCGCTCATTGCTCGCAGAAGGTGGCCGTGGACGTCCAGAGGCGCTCCCCGCCGGGCAGGGTGACGACCGCGTCGACGACGGCGTACTCGCGACCTCGCTTCTCGTACCGATCCGCCACCGTGCCGGCGATGATGAGCTGGGTCCCGGCGAGGCCGCGCCGGTGCGCGACCAGTCGCTGCGCGGTGTGCAGGAGCGGTCGGGTCGCGACCGTCTGGAAGAGCAGGATCGCCAGGTTGGCGGCGATGGGCGGGTACAGGGCGCCCTCGCGGAGGGCCGGGTGGTCCACCCCGGCCGACGCCCAGTAGCGCTCGTTGGCGGCGGGAGAGACGGTGACCCGGAGGGGCCCGAGCTCGGTGCCGGCGACGGCGCCCCCGAACGGGGTAGGGGCCTCAGGCATCCGTCTGCACCTCTATGCACAACTCTGTATACTATGCAGCATGGCGTATCGCGCCGCCGTGGTCGGCGGCTCAGGGTACACAGGCGCCGAGCTGCTCCGGCTGCTGGCCGGGCATCCGGAGGTCGACGTCGTGCACGTCACGGCCGACTCGAACGCGGGGGCGGCCGTCGGCGAGCTCTATCCGTCGCTCGCCACCGCGTACCCCGGGCTCGAGTACGCGCCCTACGCCGCTGCCGACCTGGCCGGCGTCGATGTCGCCTTCGTCGCACTGCCGCACGGCGAGTCGCAGCTCATCGCAGGCGAGGTCGGGGAGCGCGTGACACACATCGTCGACCTCGGCGCAGACTTCCGGCTGCCGGCGAGTGCGTACGAGGAGTGGTACGGCCGGCCCCACACGGCACCGGAGCTCCTCGATGGGTTCGCGTTCGGACTGCCCGAGCTGTTCGGCGAGGTCGTGGCGCGTGGGCCGCACGTCGCCGCGCCCGGTTGCTACCCCACCGCGGCCGCGCTGGCGCTCGCTCCGCTCGTCGCCGGCGGGCTCGTCGAACCGACCGGCCTGGTCGTCGACGCGATGTCGGGTGTGTCCGGCCGCGGCCGCGGGCTCTCGGCGGCGAGCCTCTACTCGGAAGCGAACGAGAACGTCGCCGCGTACACGCTCCTCTCGCACCGCCACACCGGCGAGATGGAGTGGGCGATCGGCACGGCCGCGCGGGCCGACGTCCAGCTGCTCTTCACCCCCCATCTCGTGCCGATGACCCGCGGTTTGCTGGCGACCTGCCACGCCCGTCCGTCGGGCGACGGCGCGTCGACCGCGCGACTGCTCGAGACGTTCCGTTCGTTCTACGCGAGTGCGCCGTTCGTCAGCGTGCTCGACGAGCCGCCGCTGACCAAGGCGACGCTCGGCTCGAACTCGGCCCACGTGACGGTTCGCTTCGACGATCGCACGGGTTCCGTCCTGGCCCTGTGCGCGCTGGACAACCTCGGCAAGGGTGCCGCAGGGCAGGCCGTCCAGTGCGCCAACCTCCTGCTGGGCCTCCCGGAGACGACGGGGCTGCCGGCAGTCGGGGTGATGCCGTGAGCGTGACCGCGCCGGGCGGCTTCGAGGCCGGGGGCGTCGCCTGCGGCATCAAGGCGACCGGCGCCCCCGATCTCGCCATGGTGGCGACGACCGACCGGCTGCCCGTCGCCGCCGCCGGCGTCTTCACGACGAACCGGGTGCAGGCGGCGCCGGTGCGGGTGAGCGCCGAGCACCTCGCCGACGGGCGGGCGGCCGCCGTCGTCCTCAACTCCGGCAACGCCAACGCCGCCACCGGCGAGCAGGGCCGGCGCGACGCCCGCCGGATGTGCGAGCTGACGGCGGAGAGCCTCGGGTGCTCGCCGGCGGACGTGCTGGTGTGCTCGACCGGGCTGATCGGTGTCCCGCTGCCGATGCAGCCCGTCGAGGCGGGGATCCCGAAGCTGGCCGCGTCGCTCGGCGCCCACGGAGACCTCGCCGCCGAGGCCATCCTGACCACCGATACGCGCGCCAAGGAGGCGACCGACGCGTTCGAGCTGGCCGACGGAACCGTCGCGCACGTCGGTGCGATGGCCAAGGGCGCGGCGATGCTCGCGCCGGCACTGGCCACGATGCTCTCGGTGATCACCACCGATCTGGCGATGCCGGCGGACGTCCTGCGGTCGGCGCTGTCGTACGCGGTCGACGACTCGTTCCATCTCCTCTCGATCGACGGCTCCACGAGCACGAACGACACGGTGCTCGCCCTCGCCGGCGGCGCCGCCGGCAACGCGCCGATCGTTGCCGACACACCCGACTACGAGCTGGTCAAGCAGGCGATCCGGCGCGTGTGCAAGGTGTTGACGAACGAGATGGCGCTCGACGCCGAAGGGGCCACGAAGCTCGTGGACATCCTCGTGACGGGCGCGCGAACCGTCGGCGAGGCGCGTGTGGCGGCCCGCCAGGTGGCCAACAGCCAGCTGGTCCAGTGCTCGCTGAACGGGGGCGATCCGTACTGGGGCCGGGTGCTGTCCGAGCTGGGCGTGAGCGGCGCGTCGTTCGACCCGGAAGCCGTCGACATCTCCTACGGCGACGTCAGCGTGTGCCGGGGCGGGGTTGCCGCCGACCACGACGAGGCGAAGCTGGCCGCGGTCATGGCGGGCGAGCGCATCGTCATCACGTGCGACCTCCACGCGGGCGACGGCACGGCGGACGTCACGACCACCGACCTCAGCCACGCCTACATCGACGAGAACCGGCGCACATCGTGAGCAGCGCAACCGATCCCCGCGTGCGCGACGCCGGCGCCAAGGCCACGATCCTGGCCGAGGCGCTGCCGTACATCCGCGAGTTCTCCGGCCGGACCGTGGTCGTCAAGTACGGCGGGAACGCCATGGAGGACCCGGACCTCGCCCACCTCTTCGCCCAGGACGTGGTCCTGATGCGCCTGGTCGGCATGAACCCGGTCGTGGTGCACGGCGGCGGCCCGCAGATCAGCGATCTCATGCGCCGTCTGGGCAAGGAGCCAGAGTTCGTCGACGGCCTGCGCGTGACCGACGCCGAGACGGTCGACATCGTCCGCATGGCGCTCGTCGGCAAGGTGAACCGGGAGATCGTGGCCTCTGTGAACCGGCACGGCTCGTACGCGGTGGGGCTGTCGGGCGAGGACGCCGGGCTCATCACGGTTGGCCCGCGCGACGACAAGCTCGGGTTCGTCGGCGACATCCGCCGCATCGATCCGTCCATCCTCGAGCGCCTCGTCCGCGAGGAGCTCATCCCGGTCGTCGCCACCGTCGGCGTCGACGAGGCCGGGCAGGCGTACAACGTGAACGCCGACACGGTCGCGGGCGCGATCGCGGAGTCGCTGCAGGCGGAGAAGCTCGTGTACCTCACCAACGTCACGGGCCTGTACGGAGATCTCGCCGACGAGGCGTCACTCATCTCGCGCATCGACGTCGACCGCCTTGCCGCGTTGATCGACGACGGGCGCCTGTCCGAGGGCATGATCCCCAAGGCGCGTTCGTGCGTCGATGCCGTGAAGTCGGGCGTCGCCCGGGCGCACATCCTCGACGGGCGCATCCCGCACGCGCTGCTCCTCGAGTTCTTCACGCGCGAGGGCATCGGCACGATGGTGAACGCATGACGACGACCCCGACCACCGGCTACGACGAAGTCGTCGGGCTCGACGCCGAGCACGTCATGGGCACGTACGCCCGGGCGCCGGTGGCCTTCGTCCGAGGCGAGGGCGTGCGGCTCTGGGACACGGAGGGCCGCGAGTACCTGGACTTCCTGGCGGGACTGGCCGTGACCTCGCTCGGCCACGCGCACCCGGTCGTCGCCGACGCCCTCGCCGACCAGGCGCGCACACTCCTGCACGTCTCGAACCTGTACTACAACGACCTCCAGCCCCGGCTCGCCGCCCGTCTCGACGCCCTCCTCGGCGGGGGCGGCCGCGTGTTCTTCTCGAACTCGGGCGCCGAGGCGAACGAGTGCGCGATCAAGCTGGCCCGGCGCCACGGTCAGACGCGGGGCGGCCGGGAGCGGTACCACGTCGTCTCGACCTACGGGTCGTTCCACGGCCGCACGCTGACCACCCTCGCCGCCACGGGGCAGCCCCAGAAGCAGGAGACGTTCCAGCCCCTCCCGTCCGGGTTCCGGCTGGTGCCGTTCGGCGACGCCGACGCCCTCGTCGCCGCCCTCGACGAGCGGGTGTGCGCGGTGCTGCTGGAGCCGGTGCAGGGCGAAGGCGGGGTGAACCCGGCGCCGCCCGGCTACCTCGAGGCGGTGCGGGCGTGGTGCGACGAGCGTGAGGCCCTGCTCATCATCGACGAGGTGCAGACCGGTCTCGGGCGCACGGGCCGCTGGTTTGGCCACCAGCAGGCAGACGTGCAGCCCGACGTCGTGACGATGGCGAAGTCACTCGGCAACGGCGTCCCCATCGGCGCGTGCTGGGCGCGGGCGGACGTCGCCCGGGCGCTCCGGCCCGGCGACCACGCGAGCACGTTCGGCGGGCAGCCGCTGGCGGCGCGGGCCGCCCTGGCGGTCCTCGACGTCATGGAAGCCGAGGACGTCCCGGCGCGAGCCACCCGGGCGGGCGCGCAGCTCACCGAGGCGCTCTTCGAGCTGCCGGCGGTGGCGGACGTCCGGGGCCGCGGCTTGCTCCTCGCGGCCGAGCTCGCGACCGGGATCGACGCGGCCACGGTCACGCGCACGTGCCTCGAGCGAGGCCTGCTCCTCAACGCGGTCACGCCCACGTCGCTCCGCTTTGCGCCGTCTCTTCTCGTCACCGACGACGAGATCGCCGCCGCGGTCGGCATCCTGGAGACCGTCTTGCAGGACACGGGGGAGGCCCCGGCATGATCGGCGACTTCCTCGAGGTCGACGCGCTGACCCCGGACCGGCTGGGTGCCCTCCTCGACCGGGCCGAGGCGTGGAAGCAGGACCCCGGCGCCGTGCCGGCGCTGCTGGCCGGCCGCGGCGTCGCGCTGCTCTTCGAGAAGCCGTCGGCCCGCACCCGTACCTCGACGGAGATGGCCGTCGTCGGCCTGGGTGGGCACCCGATCTACATCCGCCCCGACGAGGTGGGGCTGGGCGTGCGCGAGAGTGTCGAGGACGTCGCCCGCACGCTCGCCGGCTACTGCTCGATCCTCGCCGCCCGCGTGTTCGACCACGCCACGCTGGAGGCGATGGCGGCCACGGTGCCCGTCCCGATCGTGAACCTGCTGTCGGACCGGGCGCATCCGTGC
>DATFVT010000426.1:0-2141 GCA_035260105.1 Acidimicrobiia bacterium | reverse complement strand
GCCAGTGCATCGTGACCGGGCCCTTGATCGCCTTCACCGCGGCGGTGAGCGCGTCCTGCGACGCGAGCGAATCGCGCGTACCGCTCGCGAACAGGCACGGGACGCGCAGGCGCGGGAAGTGCTCGACGCGCGGCTGATCGGGCTTGCCCGCCGCATGGAGCGGATACCCGAGCAGGAGAAGGCCCAGCGCCGGGACCGGATCCTCCTCGTCGCCGACCACGAGCGAGCAGTACCGGCCGCCCATCGACCGGCCGCCGAGCACGAGCCGATCGGGTGACAGCTTCGTGACGCGGGCGAGCTCGGCCGCCGCCTCCCGGGTCGCGGCGTCGAGCACCGCGGCGCGATCGGGTGACTTCCTTCCCGCGTCGCGGTACGGGTAGTTGAAACGGAGAGACGGGATCTTCGCGGCTGCGAGCGCGTCGGCCACGTGCTCGAGCGTCGCCGCGTGCATGTCGGACCCGGCGCCGTGCGCCAGGAGCACCGCCCGGTCCGCACCGCGCTTCGGCCCGGCGTAGATCGTGTTCATCCGGCGACCGGCGGGCCGAACCGAGGCATCGCCCGGAGGCTACCCGGCCCTCCCCCGCCGATAGGCTGCTCCTTCATGCCGCGCCCGGATCAGCCCCTTCGCGTCGCCTACCTGGTGTACCGGGGCAACCCGCACTGCGGCGGGCAAGGTGTCTACACGCGCGAGCTGGCGCGCGAGCTCACCGAGCTCGGTCACACCGTCGAGGTGTTCTCGGGTCAGCCCTATCCCGAGCTGGCCGACCCCTCGCAGCTGACGCGCGTGCCGAGCCTCGACCTCTACCGCCCCGAGAACCCGTTCCGGGTGCCGTGGCCGTGGGAGTTCAAGACCCGTGTCGACGTGGCCGAGTTCGGCATCATGTGCGCGGCCGGCTTCCCCGAGCCGTACACGTTCAGCCTGCGCGTCCGGCGGCTGCTGCGCGACCGGCGGGCCGACTTCGACGTCGTGCACGACAACCAGTCCCTCGGGACGGGGCTCGCCAAGCTGGTCGACGACGGATGGCCGATGCTGGCGACCCTGCACCACCCGGTCACCGTCGACCGGGACCTCGACCTCGCGGACGCGAAGCGAACGTGGAAGCGCCTGACGCTGCGGCGCTGGTACGGGTTCATCGACATGCAGACGCGCGTCGCGCGCCACATCCCGCGGCTGCTCACGGTCTCCGACTCCTCGCGGCGCGACATCCTCAGCCAGATGCACGTCGACCCGGCGCGCCTCCATGTCGTCCCGGTCGGCGCCGACCCCGCCGTCTTCCGTCCCCGGCCCGAGATCGGTCGCGTTCCCGGCCGCATCATGACGACGGCGAGCGCCGACGTGCCGATGAAGGGCCTCGCCCCGTTGCTGGAAGGGGTCGCCAAGCTCCGAACGGAACGGGACGACGCCCACCTGGTCGTGATCGGCAAGCCCAAGGGAAAGAGGATCCCGGCGCTCATCGACCGCCTCGCGCTCCACGGCGCCGTCGAGTTCGTGCACGGCGTGACGACGGAGCGCATCGTCGATCTGTACGCGCAGGCGGAGGTCGCCGCCGTGCCCTCGCTGTACGAGGGCTTCTCCCTCCCGGCGGTCGAGGCGATGGCGTGCGGGGTGCCGATCGTCGCCACCACCGGCGGCGCGCTTCCGGAGGTGGTGGGGCGCGACGGAGAGACCGCTTTGCTCGTCCCGCCGGGAGACCCGTCCGCGCTCGCCGCCGCCATCGGGCGCGCGCTGGACGACGCCGAGCTGCGGGCGCGTATCGGCGTCGCCGGGCGTCAGCGCGTGCTCGACCGGTTCACCTGGCGCCGCACCGCCGAGGGCACCGTCGAGCACTACCGCGCGCTCCTCGACGCACACGAGGCGGCTGCCGGCTGATGCTGACCGTCGACTTCGACCGTCTCGGCCTGCGCGATCGCCAGACGCTCCTCGACCTCGGATGCGGCGGGGGGCGGCACGCGTTCGAGGCGATGCGGCGCGGCGCCGTCGTCGTCGCACTCGACGCCGACGATGCCGAGCTCAAGGACGCGTCCGCCGTCGCCGGGGGCATGGTCGCCGCCGGTGAGCTGCCGCACGGGGCGACGGGCGGGATGGTCAACGGCGACGCGCTCGTGTTGCCGTTCCCCGACGAGTCCTTCGATCGCGTGAT
>DATFVT010000425.1:0-2156 GCA_035260105.1 Acidimicrobiia bacterium | reverse complement strand
GCAGCGGATCGCGGTGGCTCCGGTCGCGCAGGCGTTGGCGACGTTGTAGACGGGGACGCCGTTCTGCCCGACCTGCTTCTGGATGCGCTGGCCGACGCCGCTGGCCGCCTCCATGAGGTTGCCGGCGCCCATGACGTCCATCTCGGCCATCGTGACGCCGGCATCGTCGAGGGCCGCCAGGGCCGCATCGGCGCCCAGGTCGATGAGGTCCTTGTCCGGGTAGCGCCCGAACTTGGTCATCGACGCGCCCAGGATCCAGACGTCGCGCTCAGCCATCGCGTGCTCCTTCTTCCTCTAGACCGGCTCGTAGCCGAACTGGACCGCTTCGGTGCCTTCGTCGTCGACTCCGGCGACGGTCGTCGTGAGGCGGACCTTCATGCCGAACCGCACGTGATCGGGGCTCGGCTCGACGTTCAGCAGGTTGGCCTTCACGACCCCGCCGCCCGACACGTCGACGATGGCCGACACGTACGGCGTCGGGACGCCCGGGGCGGCGCGATGCACGATCGTGAAGCTCCGAACGGTGCCGTCGTCGGCGAGCCGCTGCTTCGAGAACGACCGGCCGCTGCACTTGGCGCACGCGTTCCGGCGGTCGAAATACAGCGCACCGCAGCTGTCGCACCGGTTGGCGACCAGATGGGGCGCGCCGTCGTCGAGGACGAGGTAGTCGACGATCGGGACCTGCTTGCCCATTCCGCCTCCTTGTCTTTCGGCACGCTACCGCAGCTCGCGGAGTGGGAGACTCTGCGGACGCGAGCGTGGCGGAACTGGCAGACGCGCCGGCCTTAGGAGCCGGTGCCCTTCGGGGCATGGGGGTTCGAGTCCCTCCGCTCGCACGACGGGCGCGGGACACGCGCGGCGGGACGGCCGCGACAGCGATCGACGGGACCGAACGGGAATATAGACAGATGAGCGCCGAGGCGGGTTCGCCGATCTCCACGTACTTCCGGGTCTGCGACGGGGTGCGAGTGAGGTTCAGCGACAACAAGGCGGACTCGGACATCGCCGTGCTCATGCTGGCGCCGTGGCCCGAGACCCTCTGGGCCTTCCGCCGCATCTGGCACCGCGTCGCGGCAGTCGGGCGGGTGGTCGCCATCGACCTGCCGGGCTTCGGTCACTCCGACGGTCGCCCGGAGCTGCTTGCCCCCGACGCCGCGGGAGCGTTCCTCGCCCGACTGATCGAGGAGTGGGGCCTGGGAGCTCCTCACGTCGTCGGCCCGGATGTGGGGACGGCGGCCGCGCTGTTCCTTGCCGCGCGTGCCCCCGAACGCGTGACGAGCTTGACCGTCGGCGGCGGGGCGGTCCGCGTCCCACTCGACGTGGGCGGCGCGCTCGAGCAGTTCATCGAGGCGCCGAGTCTGGACGTCCTGCGCGAGGCGGATGCCAGAACCAACATCGGGTACGCGGTCGAGCCCGTTGCCGCGAGCGAGAGCGAACCCGAAGTCCACGAGGACTATGTCAGCGCCTACGACCTCGGACGCTTCGCGGAGTCGGCCCGGTTCGTGCGGCACTATCCCGAGCTCAACCCGGTGTTGCAGGATCTGCTGCCGACGATCGCGACGCCCACCCAGATCGTGGCGGGGCGGAACGACGATCTCGTGCCGTGGTCGAACAACCAGTACCTCGACGACCTCCTCCCGAACAGCGAAGCCCATCCTCTCGACGCCGGTCACTACGCGTGGGAGCAAGCACCGGAGGAATACGGCCGCCTCGTCGCGGAGTGGGTCGGCGGCGGGTACCGGCGCGTCGGAGCCGGCTAGCCGCGGGAAGGCGAGGGCGCGCTACTTCTTCTTGCGTCGGCGGAAGAGCTTGCGCTTGCGGCTCTTCTTGTCGAAGTCCGAGAGGATGTCGGGCGCGGCCATGTTTACGATGTCCTCGGCCTCGTCGAGGAGCGCCGACACGTCGTTGCCGGCGGGCTCGCTCTCCGGTGGCTTGGCCGACTCCCCCAGGCTGCCGTATTGCCAGCCGGCGTCCCAGCGCCGCTTCTCGAACTTCGGGCAGTCGTCGGGGCACCGCCAGGGGGCGTCCGGTGCGAGATCGAGGCGGCACTTCCTGACCGTCTCGCCGCTCGGGTACGTGCGGCTCTCGTAGTGACGGCAATCCGTCCGCATCGGCACTTTGGGCTCCTTGGTCGCCGTCGCAAGCTCCGGCTCCTG
>DATFVT010000424.1:0-5911 GCA_035260105.1 Acidimicrobiia bacterium | reverse complement strand
GGCGGGCATCGGGTCACCGAGCGGGAGCTGCGGCGCGATGTTCTCGGATCGCTGCGCCTGCCGGGACGGCGCCCGCCGCCCCCGCGGCTTCGCGCGTGCGATCCCATGGACCGGAGCCGGCTGCTCCTCGCCCATGCGGTCGAGGCGCTCCTTGATCACCTTGAGCGGAAGGAAGTTCTCCTTTTGCTGGTGAAGGATCCATCTCAGTCGGGAGACATCCGACTCGTAGAACTTGCGGTACCCCGACGGTGTCCGCTCCGGGTCGATCAGGCCCTGGCTCTCGAGGAACCGAATCTTGGAGATCGTGACGTCCGGGAACTCCTCGCGCAGGATGTTGAGCACCTCGCCGATCGACAGGTGCGAAGGGTCCGCACTCGCGCTGCGGCTCGGGTTCATGCTCACGCGTGCTCCTCCAGCCCGCCGAGCATGAACAGGAGCACGAACCGTCCGACCTGCACCTCGTCGAGGTGGCGGAGCGGGGCCGTCTCCACCCGCTCGTGGTTCACATAGGTGCCGTTGAGCGAGCCGGCGTCGCTGACCTCGTATCCCTCGCGGTCGCGGCGGATGACCGCATGCCGGCGGGATACGGTGATGTCGTCCAGGAAGATGTCGGAGTCGGGGTGGCGGCCGACGGTCGTGGCGTCACGCTCGAGCGAGAAACGACTCCCGGCGTTCGGGCCCCTCCGGACCACGACCACCCCCATGCCGGCTGGGATCTCGGCCAGCAGGGCACCCAGCTCGTCGTCGAGCTCGATGCGCTCCTCGACGGCGAGGGTGACCGTCGTCTCGTCCTCGCCGCTCTCGAGCGCAGCCCCGCAGGACGAGCAGAAGTTGGCGCCGGCCTCGTTGTCGTGCCCGCAGCGCGCGCAGATCACCTTGGAAAGGCTACTGCTGCCCGGAGCGAGCGTCCCGGGCGAAGAACCGTTGCGGCTACTGCTCCTCGACGAGTCGACGGTAGGCGGCCGCGTCGAGGAGCGCGTCCACCTGCTGCGGGTCGGACATCTCGATCACGAAGATCCACCCCTCCCCGTACGGGTCCCGGTTGAGGAGCTCGGGCGTCGCCTCCAGGGCCGCGTTGGCCTCGGCGACGGTGCCACTCACCGGCGCGTAGATGTCGGAGACGGACTTCGTGGACTCCACCTCGGCGACGCTGCTCGTCGCGCCGAAGTTCTTGCCCGTCTCCGGCAGCTGCACGAACACGACGTCACCGAGCGCGTCCTGCGCGAAGTCCGTGATCCCGACCCGGGCCCGGCCGGCGTCGACCGCGACCCACTCGTGCTCGTTCGTATACCGCAACCCCTCCGGGAACTCCATTCCCGGATGTCTACCGCAGAACCTGCCGAATCCGCCGGGCGTACTCCTGGGCGAGCTGGCGGGCGCTCTGGTCACTCTCCCCTTCCGCCCAGACGTGCGTGACGGCCTCCTCGGGGTCGGGCAGCACGAGGGCCCATCCCTCGGGATGCAGCACCTTCACGCCGTCGACGAGGACGACGTCGCGCCCGGCGGCGCGCTCGACCATCTCGCGCATGACGGCGCCCTTCCGCTCCCACGGCGTGGCGACTGTCTCGTGCGCGATGTGGAGGCGCGGGAGACGCTTCACGACCGACGACAGCGTCCGGTCCGTGGACCCGAGCAGGTCCAGAAGCTTGACGAGCGTGGCGGTGGCGTCGAACGCGGGCATGAAGTCGGGCCAGATGAACCCACCGTCCTGCGACGCGGCGAAGTCGACGTCACCCGTCGACGCCACTTCCATGAGATGGGGCGCCGACAACTTCGTCCAGATGATGCTGGCCCCGTGGTCGTTCGCGATGCGCTCGGCCTCACGGGTCACGGACACCGGGAGCGCCACGCGCGCATGCGGTTTCGCCTGCGTCACGAGGCTCAGCAACACGAGCAGCGCCTGGTCGTTGTCGAGCGTGACACCCTCGTCGTCGATGATCGTGGCGGTCTCGCCGTCGGGGTCCACCACCACTCCGAGCTGACTGCCCGACGCGCGCACGAGCTCGGAGAGACGCGCGACGCGCGCTGAGCGCTCCTCGAGGGCCGCTGTCGCCGACGCGGTGCTCGCGTACGGGTTGATCGAGAGCACCTCGGCCCCCGTCTTCGCCAGCACGCTCGGCATGACGATCGACGCAGCGCCGAACGAGTAGTCGAGGACGACCTTGAACTCCCGTTCGAGCAGGCGGTCCTGGTCCACGGTGTCCATGAGCGCCGACGTGTAGAACTCGAGCGTGCGGGGCGGGTACTCGATGTCGCCGATGTCGGCGGCGAACGCCCGCCGGTAGTCCTCGCGGTAGAGCAGCCGCTCGATCTTGCGCTGCATGGACTCGTCGATGTCACGGCCGTCGCCGTCGAAGAAGCGGATCTCGACCGCGTCGGGGTCGCCGGGAGCCAGCCGCACGGTGATCCCGCCCCGGGCGGTGCCGTTCCGCACCTGGAACCTGGTCAGCGGAACCGTCGCCAGCTCGACGTCCTCGACGTTGGCGCCGGCGAGGTTCAACCCGCCGATGACGGCTCGCTTCAGCGCCCGAGCCGCCCGGCTGGTGTCACGGCTGGTGGTGACGGTGGCGCCCTTCTTCAGCGCCGTGCCGTACGCCGTGGCGACACGAATCGCGACCTCGGGGGTCACGTCGACGTTCGCCAGTCCGCTGATACCGCGCCGGCCGAACAGCGTCCGGGCGCCGCGGCTCTCCCACACGATCGAAGAGTTGACGATGGCGCCGTTCTCGACCGTCTTGAACGGGTACACCTTCACGCCCGGGTTGATGACCGCCTGCTCGCCGACGAAGCACTCGTCGCCGACGACCACGCCCTCCTCGACGCGGGCGTGGGCACGCAGATCGGTCGAACGGCCGATCACGCAGCCCCGCAGGCGCGCGCTCGGTCCGACGTACACGTGGTCGTGGCAGACCGACCGGTCGACGAAGGCGTCGGCCTTCACCACGACGTCGGTGCCGAGCACCGTGTACGCGCGCAGGTGGGCGCCGCCCTCGATGCGGCAGTTGTCGCCGATCACGACCGGTCCTTCGATGCGTGCGGTGGGGTCGACGTCGGCGCCCTCGCCGAGCCAGATCCCCTCCCCGATCCGGAACCCCTCGATGTCCACGTGGACGCGGCGGTCGAGGACGTCCTGGTGCGCGCGGAGGTACGCCTCGAGGGTGCCGACGTCCTCCCAGTAGCCGTCCACGACCGTTCCGATCAGCGGCAGCTTCTTCTCCAGGATGGCCGGGAACACGTCGCCGGCGAAGTCGACGACCTCGCCCGGACGGATGTAGTCGAACACGCCGGGCTCGAGCACGTAGATGCCGGTGTTCGCGGTGTCCGAGAACACCTCACCCCAGCTCGGCTTCTCGAGGAACCGTTCGATGCTGCCGTCGGGGCGGGTGATGACGATCGCGAACTCGAGGGGGTTCTCGACCCGCTTGAGCGCGATCGACGCGAGCGCCCCCGCATCCTGGTGCGTTTTGACGATCCCGCTCAGGTCGATGTCCGTGAGCACGTCGCCCGAGATGACGAGAAACGTGTCGTCGAGCTCGTCGGCCGCGTTGAGGACGGAGCCGGCCGTGCCGAGCGGCGTCTCCTCCGTCGCGTACCGCATGCGCACCCCGAAGTCGGAGCCGTCGCCGAAGTAGTCGCGGATCTGGTTCGCGAGGAACGCCACCGTCACCACGACGTCGTCGAAACCGTGGTTGGCGAGCAGCCGCACGACGTGCTCCATCATCGGCCGGTTCGCCAACGGCATCATCGGCTTGGGCTGGTTGCTCGTCAGCGGCCGGAGCCTCGTGCCCTCACCGCCGGCCAGGATCACCGCTTTCACGCCACCATCCTCGCGTCGCCGGCGGCCCTCCCCTCGCGCAGCGCCTGTCGGGCCTGCGGGATGTACGCGATGGCGGCGTAGTAGCTGAGCACGAGGCCGCCGATCGTGAACACCCAGGTCACCACCAGGATGGGCGTCCGCAGCTCGGAGATCGCGTCGGCGAGCAGGAAGCCGGGCAAAGCGAACATGAGCGCCAGTGTTCCTGCCTTCCCGGCCCACTGCACATCCATGCGGCGGGCACCCGCCGCCGCCAGTACGAGGACGGCGACCGAGATCACGAGCTCACGCGCCAGCACCACGATGCCCACCCACAAGGGCAGGCTGCCGTCGATCAGCAGCGCCACGCCCGCGCACAGCAGCAGGATCCGGTCCGCCGTCGGGTCCAGGACCTTCCCGATCTCGCTCGCCTGGTCGAAGTGGCGGGCGATCCACCCGTCGACCCAATCGGTCGCGCCCAACGCTCCGAGGAGCAGCGCAGCCGCGATCTTGTCGTCGCGTGCGAGCAACAACCACAGGAACAGTGGAACGCACGCCAGCCGCCCGATCGAGATGAGATTCGGCACCGTCACGACGCGCTGCCGGGCGGAGTGACTCGCGCCGTTCGCGCTCGCCGTGGTGGTGCTCACAGCAGCCCAGCGTACGCGCCCCCGTCGATGTGGATCGCAGTACCCGTGAGGAACTGGGCGTGCTGGGAACATACGAAGGCCGCGATCGCGCCGAAGTCCTCGGGACGACCCATGCTCCCCGCCGGGATGCCGCGGGTGTCCGTGCCGAGCTGCCGGACTCGTTCGGTGTCGTGGATACCGGGCTGCAGCGAGTTGACCGTGACTCCGTCACCGGCGATCTCCCGCGCGAGCGTCTTGAGGAATCCCGTGGCGCCGGCGCGGGCCGTGTTCGAGAGGATCAGCTCGGGGATCGGCTGCCGCACCGCGATCGAGGTGATCGCGACCACTCTCCCCCACTGCTGCTCGCGCATGGCCGGCACCGCCGCGTCGCACATTGCGATCACCGACAGGCAGTTCAGCTCGAGCGCGGCAAGGTACCGGTCCACGCCCGTCGACGAGAAGGTGCCCGGAGGCGGGCCGCCGGCGTTCGTCACGAGGATGTCGAGGCCGCCGAGCGCGTCGCGGGCGGACTCGACGAACCCGCGAGAACCGTTGGCGGTCGAGACGTCCGCCACCAGCCCGACGGTGTCGAGCCCGATCGTCCGAGCCGCCTCGGCGATCGTCCTGCCGTCCCGGCCGCAGATGGCGACGTGCACGCCTTCGCCGGCCAGCGCCGCTGCGGTGGCGAACCCGAGACCGCGGCTCGCCGCCGCGACCGCGGCGCGGCGGCCCGAGATACCGAGGTCCATGTGGTCCTCCTCGCGCTCGTGGGGATGTCCTGATCAGGCGTGGATGGGCCCTACGGCGTCCCGCAACGACCGGGCCTGCCGCCCCGACCGCAGGGCGATGATCTCGGCGCAGATCGAGACGGCCGTCTCCTCCGGCGTCCGTGCGCCGAGATCGAGGCCGATCGGCGCCATGACGCGCTCGAGCGCGGCGTCCCCGACACCCTCGCCGCGGAGCCGGGCGACGCGGTCGGTGTGCGTGCGCCGCGAGCCCATCGCACCGATGTAGCCCGCGTCGGTCCCGAGGGCGACGACGAGGGCGGGGACGTCGAACTTGTGGTCGTGCGTGAGGACACACACTGCGTCTCGCGGACCGAGCTCCTCGCCGACCTTCCCGAGATAACGGTGCGGCCAGTCGTTCACCACTTCGTCGGCCATCGGGAAGCGTTGCGGCGTCGCGAAGACCGCACGCGCGTCGCACACCGTGACCCGGTAACCGAGCAGCTTGGCCGCACGTGCAAGCGCGGCGGTGAAGTCGACTGCACCGAAGATGATCATGCGCGGTGGCGGCGCAAAGGCCTCGATGAAGACCTCCACCGCGCGTTCGCGGGCCTCACCATGAAGCCCGTAGTGGCGGGTCGCCGTGAGCGCCGCCTCCAGCTGGCCGCGGGCGTCACGCGTGACGACACGATCCAGGCCCGGATCGCCGAGGGTTCCGAGCGGCTCCCCCTCGGGTGCCACGAGCAACTTCCCGCCGATGTTGG
>DATFVT010000423.1:0-2278 GCA_035260105.1 Acidimicrobiia bacterium | reverse complement strand
GCTGATCGAGGAGATGAAGATCCCCGCCGAGTGACGGTCGCGCCTCCCCGCTGCGCGTAGGGTCGCGGTGCCCCTCGAAGGCAGGAGGACCACCGTGACATCTGCCGTCGCATCCCAGCCCGCCGCCGGCACCGTCGCCGCCCGGGCCGAGGAGGTCACGAAGATCTACGGCATCGGCGAAGCCGCCGTCCGCGCCCTGAACAACATCACCGTCGACTTCGGCGCCGGCCGGTACACGGCCATCATGGGGCCGTCCGGGTCCGGGAAGTCGACGCTGCTGCACTGCCTCGCCGGTCTCGACCGCGTGACGGCGGGTCGCATCCTGCTCGGCGACATCGACGTCACCGCCTGTTCCGAGAAGGAGCTCACCCTCGTGCGGCGCGACCGGATCGGGTTCGTCTTCCAGTCGTACAACCTCATCCCCACGCTCAACGCCATCGAGAACATCACGCTGCCGCTCTCGCTCGCGGGCAAGAAGCCCGACAAGCAGTGGCTCGACCGCGTGATCACGACGGTCGGCCTGAGTGACCGCCTCAACCACCGGCCGTCCGAGCTATCCGGAGGCCAGCAGCAGCGGGTCGCTGTCGCGCGCGCTCTCGCGAGCCGTCCGCAGGTCATCTTCGCCGACGAGCCCACCGGGAACCTCGACTCGAAGGCGAGCGCCGAGATCCTCGAGTTCATGCGACAGGCGGTGTCCGACTTGGGCCAGACCATCGTGATGGTCACCCACGACCCGGTAGCCGCCGCCTACTCCGACCGGGTCATCTTCCTCGCCGACGGCAGGATCGTCGACGAGCTCGAGAACCCGACGGCCGAGACGATCATCGAACACCGCGCGAAGTCCCTCGGCGAGTAGTCCGTGGGCCGCGTCACCATCAAGGGGCTCCTGGCCCACAAGCTCCGCTTCGCACTGACCGCGCTCGCGGTGACGCTCGGCGTCGCGTTCATGTCCGGCACGATGGTGTTGACCGACACGATCTCGCGCACGTTCGACAACCTGTTCGCCGACGTGAACCGCGGCACCGACGCGTACGTGCGAAGCTCCCAATCGCTGTCGAGCGGCTTCGGCGGGCCCGCCCGCCGGCAACGCGGACGCATCCCCGCGTCGTTGCTCCCCGAGATCCAGTCGGTGCGCGGTGCGGCCGCCGCCGAAGGGAATCTCCAGTTCTACGCGCAGCTCGTCGACAAGAAGGGCGACGCGATCGGGAACCCGCAGCAAGGAGCGCCGACCTTCGGGTTCAACTGGGGGACGGTCAAGGCGCTCAACCCGTACCGGCTCGAGCCCGGAGGTCGCGCGCCGCAGGGCAACCAGGTGGTCATCGACGCCGCGTCGGCCGACGACGCCGGGTTCAAGGTCGGCGACACGATCACGATCCTCACGCAGGGCCCACCCGGGCAGTACGAGATCTCGGGGATCGCCAAGTTCGGCGACGCCGACAGCGCCGCCGGATCCACGGCGGCGCTGTTCGACACGCCCACCGCCCAGGCGATCTCGGGCGCCACCGACCAGTTCGACTCGATCTCGGTGGTGGCCGACCAGGGTGTGTCGCAACAGACGCTCAAGGATCGGATCGCCGCCCAGCTCGACAACAAGGCGTATCAGGTGTTGACCGGCGACCAGATCACGAAGGAGAACCAGAGCGACATCAAGAACGCGCTGCAGTTCTTCAACGTCGCGCTGCTGGTGTTCGCCCTCATCGCGCTGTTCGTCGGGACGTTCATCATCTTCAACACGTTCTCGATCGTCGTCGCCCAACGGCTGCGAGAGATGGCGCTGCTGCGCGCGATCGGTGCCAGCGGCCGCCAGGTCCTCCTGTCCGTCCTGACCGAGGCCGTGCTCGTCGGGTTGTTCGCTTCGGTGGTCGGCCTCGGAGTCGGGATCATCCTGTCGAACGGGCTGAAGGCGGTGCTCGACGCCTTCGGGTTCGACATCCCGGCCGGCGGCACCGTCGTCAGCGCCCAGACGGTGATCGTCGCCCTCGTCGTCGGGACGGGTGTGACGATCATCTCGGCGATCGTGCCCGCCCGGAAGGCGTCGCGCGTGCCGCCGATCGCGGCCATGCGCGACGTCGCCACCGAGGGGCGGCCCCATTCCGGTCGCCGCGTAATCATCGGCATCGCGATCACGGCGCTCGGCGTGCTCGCCCTGTTCGCGGGGCTGTTCGCCGATCAGGGCATCCAGTTCGTCGGGCTGGGCGCCTTGATCGTGTTCATCGGCGTCTTCGTCCTCGGGCCGGCCGTCGCCCGACCGCTCAGTGACTGGATCGGTTGGCCCGCC
>DATFVT010000422.1:0-6519 GCA_035260105.1 Acidimicrobiia bacterium | reverse complement strand
CCAAGAAGCACGAGCCGCCGTTCATGCTCGACTGGCGGCTCAAGTCCTATCGCGCCTGGTCGAAGATGGCGCGCGAGGAGGGTGAGCCGCGGTGGGCGAACGTCGACTTCCCGCCCATCGACTACCAGGACATCCACTACTACGCGGCGCCGAAGACGACGTCCCGGCCGGGGAGCCTCGACGAGGTGGATCCCGAGCTGCGGGCGACGTTCGAGAAGCTCGGCATCTCGCTCGACGAGCAGAAGCGCCTGACCAACGTCGCCGTGGATGCGGTGTTCGACAGCGTGTCGGTCGCCACCACCTTCAAGAAGACGCTCGCCGAAGCGGGCGTGATTTTCTGCTCGTTCTCCGACGCGGTCGCCAGCCACCCCGACCTGGTGGAGCGGTACCTGGGCTCGGTCGTCCCCTACACCGACAACTTCTACGCCACGCTCAACTCCGCGGTCTTCAGCGACGGCTCCTTCGTCTACGTGCCCAAGGGCGTGCGCTGCCCGATGGAGCTGTCGACCTACTTCCGCATCAACGCTGCCGAGACCGGGCAGTTCGAACGGACGCTGATCATCGCCGACGACGGCGCCTCCGTGAGCTACCTGGAGGGCTGTACCGCTCCGATGCGTGACGAGCACCAGCTCCACGCCGCGGTGGTCGAGCTGGTGGCGCTGGAGGGGGCCGAGATCAAGTACTCCACGGTGCAGAACTGGTACCCGGGCAACAAGGAGGGGCAGGGCGGCATCTACAACTTCGTGACCAAGCGCGGCGCCTGCCGCGGCCGACGGTCGAAGATCTCCTGGACGCAGGTCGAGACCGGCTCGGCGATCACCTGGAAGTACCCGAGCTGCATCCTTCAGGGCGACGAGTCGGTCGGCGAGTTCTACTCGGTGGCGCTCACCAACAATCACCAGCAGGCCGACACCGGCACGAAGATGATCCACATGGGACGCAACACGCGCTCGACGATCATCTCCAAGGGCATCGCCGCCGGCCACGGCCAGCAGAGCTACCGGGGGCTGGTCAAGATGCTCCCCGGCGCGCGGAACGGCAGGAACTACTCGCAGTGCGACTCGCTCCTGATCGGCGACCGCTGCGGCGCGCACACCTTCCCCTATCTCGAGTGCCGCAACCCGACCGCGTCGATCGAGCACGAGGCGTCGACGTCCAAGATCAGCGAGGACCAGCTCTTCTACGCGAGGCAGCGCGGGCTCTCGCCCGAGAACGCCGTCAACCTGATCGTCAACGGCTTCTGCAAGGAGGTCCTGAAGAACCTGCCGATGGAGTTCGCCGTCGAGGCCCGGAAGCTGCTGGGTGTGAGCCTCGAGGGAGCCGTAGGATGAGCCTGCTCGAGGTCCGCGGTCTCCACGCCGCGGTCGACGGCAAGGAGATCTTGAAGGGGATCGACCTCACCGTGAACGCCGGCGAGATCCACGCCGTGATGGGGCCGAACGGCTCGGGCAAGTCGACGTTCGCCCAGGTGCTCGCCGGCCACCCGGCCTACCAGGTGACCGCCGGCGACGTGATCTACGACGGCGAGAACCTCCTCGAGATGTCCCCCGAGCGACGCGCCCGTGCCGGCGTGTTCCTCGCCTTCCAGTATCCGACCGAGATCCCGGGCGTGGCCGGCGCCTACTTCCTGCGCGCGGCGCTCAACGAGATCCGCGCGGCGCGCGGCCTCGACGAGCTGGACGCCGTCGAGTTCCTCGCCCTCCTGAAGCAGCGGCTCGCGATCGTGGAGATGGACCAGTCGTTCATGTCGCGCTCGGTCAACGAGGGCTTCTCGGGCGGCGAGAAGAAGCGCAACGAGATCCTCCAGATGGCCGTGCTCGAGCCGAAGCTGGCGATCCTCGACGAGACCGACTCGGGCCTCGACATCGACGCCCTGCGCATCGTGGCGAGCGGCGTCGAGAAGCTCCGCCGGCCCGACAACGCGATGCTCCTGGTGACGCACTACCAGCGACTCCTGAACCATGTGACGCCCGACGTCGTGCACGTCCTGTGGGACGGCCGCATCGTGCGCTCGGGCGGCAGGGAGCTGGCCCTCGAGCTGGAGTCCCGGGGCTACGACTGGATCAAGGACATCGCATCGCCCCCGCAGTCGGCGGCGTGAGAGCGCGATGACCTCGAGACGCGAACCCCGCGAGACGATCGACCGCTGGCTCGCCCATTTCCGCTCGCTGGAGGCGGTGGGGCTCGCGGGCGACTGGCTCGCGCCGGTTCGCCGCGCGGCCATCGACAGCTTCGCGAGCCGCGGGTTCCCGACGACGAAGGACGAGGATTGGAAGTACACGAATGTCGAGCCCGTGGTGCGGGTGCCGTGGACGCCGGTCTTCGCCTCGACGCCGAACGGCGTCCCCGCTCGAGCCGTCGAGCGGCTCGGTCTCGGACTGGCCGGCACGCGGCTCGTCTTCGTGAACGGCCACCTCGGCCGCGCCCTCTCGTCGGTCGTCCCACGCCCGGGCGCGAACGTCGGCAGCCTCGCTGAGGCCATGCTGCGCGACGAGCGCGCGCTCGTGGCCGCGCATCTCGCTCGTCACGCCCGGCCGGATCGCACGGCGTTCGCCGCGCTCAACGCCGCGTTCACCCTCGACGGTGCGCTCGTTCACGTCCCCGACGGGTCGGAGTACGAGGACCCGATCCAGTTGCTGTTCCTGAGCTCCTCCCGCGAGGCGGACACCGTCTCGCATCCCCGCGTGCTCGTGGCGCTCGGACGATCGAGCCGGGCGACGCTGGTCGAGACGTACGGCGCGACGGGCCCGGGAGCGTCGCTCACCAACACGGTCGTCGAGATCGTCCTCGGTGACGGCGCCGCGCTCGACCACGTGAAGCTCGTCGAGGGCGGGCGGGCCGCTGCGCACGTGGCGCTCACCGAGGTCGTGCAGGGCCGCGACAGCCGGTACCGCTCCTGGTCGCTCGCCTTGGGCGCCTCGTTCGCCCGCAACGACCTCTGCGTCCTGCTCGACGGCGAAGGAGCCGCCTGTACGCTCGACGGGCTCTACCTCGCCTCGGACGAGGAGCTCGTCGACAACCACACCCGGATCGACCATGCCAAGCCCCGGGGAACGAGCCGTGAGCTGTACAAGGGGATTCTCGACGGGCGGTCGCGCGCGGTCTTCAACGGCAAGGTGATCGTGCGGCCTGGCGCGCAGCAGACCGACGCGCAGCAGACCAACAAGAACCTGCTGCTCTCGGAACGCGCCGAGGTCGACACCAAACCGGAGCTGCAGATCCGCGCCGACGACGTGAAGTGCTCGCACGGCGCCGCCATCGGCCAGCTCGATCCCGAGGCGGTCTTCTACTGCAAGAGCCGAGGGATGGACGAGACGACCGCGCGGCGCACGCTCACCTGGGGCTTCGCCAGCGACGTCGTCCGACGCATCCCGATGGCGCCGCTGCGCGATGCGATCGACACGCGCCTCGCCGAGCGCCTGGCGCCTGAGCACGGAGGAACTCGATGAAGTCCGCGACGCGTGAGGCGCTCGCCCGCACACCGCCCGCATTCGACGTCGAGCGGGTCCGTCGCGATTTTCCGATCCTCGGCCGGGTCGTCCATGGCAAGCCGCTCGCCTACCTGGACAACGCCGCGACCGCGCAGAAGCCGCAGATCGTGATCGACACCGTGGCGCGCTACTACTCGACGTGCAACGCGAACATCCATCGCGGGGTACACGCCCTGAGCGAGCAGGCCACGCAGGCGTACGAGGACTCGCGCGGCACGGTGCGGGCGTTCCTCAACGCTGCCGACACCCGGGAGATCGTCTTCGTGCGTGGCGCGACCGAGGCGATCAACCTCGTCGCGCAGAGCTACGGCCGGTCCGTCTTGAAGCCGAACGACGAGATCGTCCTGTCGGTCCTGGAGCACCACTCGAACATCGTGCCCTGGCAGATGCTCTGCGAGCAGGTGGGCGCGCGACTCAAGGTGATCCCGATCAACGACGCCGGCGAGCTGCTCCTCGACGAGCTCGAGCCCATGCTCACCGGCCGCACCCGACTGGTCGCCATCGGCCACGTCTCGAACGCGCTCGGGACGGTCAATCCCGTCGAGCGCATCATCTCGATCGCACACCGTCGCGGCATCCCCGTGCTCGTCGACGGCGCCCAGGCGGTGCCGCACCGGATGGTCGACGTGCGCCGGCTCGACTGCGACTTCTACGTGTTCTCCGGCCACAAGGTGTTCGGCCCGACCGGCATCGGCGTCCTCTACGGGAAGGCCCGTCTCCTCGAGCAGATGCCGCCCTGGCAGGGTGGCGGCGACATGATCAGCCTGGTGACGTTCGAGAAGACGCACTACAACGTCCTGCCCTACAAGTTCGAGGCGGGCACCCCGAACATCGCCGGCACGATCGGCCTCGGTGCGGCGCTCGACTACGTGACCTCGGTGGGCCTCGCTGCCATCGAGCGCCACGAGCGCGAGCTGCTCGCCTACGCGACCGAGGCGGTCTCGGCCATCGACGGGGTGCGCCTCGTCGGCACGGCGCGGGAGAAAGCGGGGGTGCTCTCGTTCCTCGTCGAAGGGGTGCACGCCCACGACGTCGGCACGATCCTCGACCGCGAGGGCGTGGCGATCCGCACGGGCCACCACTGTGCGATGCCGGTCATGCAGCGCTTCGGCGTACCGGCCACGGCGCGAGCCTCGTTCGCGTTCTACAACACGAAGGAGGAGGTTGACCGCCTGGCGGCGGCGATCCGCAAGGCCAAGCGGTTCTTCTGATGTCGGAACTCTCGGAGCTGTACCAGGAGGTCATCCTCGACCACAACAAGACGCCGCGGAACTACCGGCGGCTCGCCGACGCGACGTGCTCGGCGGAGGGCTACAACCCCCTCTGCGGCGACCAGATCACCGTGTACGTGACCCTCGACGACGGCGTGATCCGCGACGTCGGGTTCCAGGGTTCGGGCTGCGCGATCTCGACGGCCTCGGCATCGATCATGACGACGACGGTGAAGGGCAAGACCCGAGAAGAAACCGGCCGCCTGTTCGACACCTTCCACCGGGTCGTGACCGGCGGCGACCCCCTCCCCGATCTGGACTCCCTCGGCCGACTCGCGGCGTTTGCCGGCGTCCGCGAGTTTCCGGCACGGGTGAAGTGCGCGACGCTCGCCTGGCACACCTTGCGAGCGGCGCTCGACGGGCGCATCGAGCCGGTCAAGACGGAGTGAACGCCATGAACACGCACGCACCGATCGCGTTGACGCGAGACTGCGAGGCCATCCAGGTGCCGAGCGGCACGCGCGTCGTGCTTCCCGGGGGAACGACGGTGAGGATCACGCAGTCGCTCGGCGACACCTATACGGTCACCACCGACCACGGCCACATGGTCCGCATCTCCGGGAGGGACGCCGACGCGCTGGGGCTCGCCACCTCGCGGGCAGTCGAGGCAGAACCGGCGCGTGTCGCGTCGGCCGAGGACCTCGAGAAGCTCGTGTGGGAGCAGCTCAGGACCTGCTACGACCCGGAGATCCCCGTGAACATCGTCGACCTCGGCCTGGTCTACCACTGCGCGGTCGCAGCTCTCCCCGAGGGCGGCCATCGGGTGGACGTGAAGATGACCCTCACCGCGCCGGGATGCGGGATGGGCGGCGCCATCGCCGCCGACGCGGAGGGGAAGATCGTGCGGCTGCCGACCGTCCAGCAGGCGAGCGTCGAGGTGGTCTTCGAGCCGCCCTGGAACCCGAACATGATGTCGGAGGCGGCGCGGCTCGAGCTGGGAATGATGTAGCGCGAATTCACGCGAACCGGTCGCTCGGGCGGTCACGGCGCTCGTTCAATCGGGATTCGTGTCGCGGGCGCCCGGCGCGAAGGATGCTGATACAGGTGGTCGTGGGTTACCGGTCCCCTCGTCTCCGCCATCAGGCGGGCAGCGGGTGCGGTCGAGTGCAGCACGAGGCTTTGGAGCCGGCTTTGGAACGAGCTACCACGGCGCGGTGGCCTGCGCGACGACAAGCCGGCCGAGGAGTCGTGCGCGAGCGGCCCGGCGCGCAGCAACCCGGCTGACCACCGCTCGGTGACGGGCGCTCAGCCGCCGCCCACGGGATCGTGGTGCGCGCACTGCGGGAGCGTTGACGCGGATCATCGCCCCGGAATGCGGTTGCGTCTCACTTTCCAGGCGGTGTGACCGGGGCAGTCAAGGAATGGCCGCATCGAGGCAGGCTCGAAGGACGATGATGGCGATCGGCATGGTCGTTCCCGACCAAGGCGGTCACGACCTGGAGGCGTACGTGAACGTGCGGGCGTGCCGCGCCTTTTGCTTCACGTACGCCCCCGACGAGGATGCGATCGGCGGGCTCACGAAAAGCTTCACTTCCCGTACGACTCGATTACCGAGGTGCAGCGCGTGACTGGCGTCGGAAGATAGGGCCGATGAATGAAGATAGGGCCGATGAATGGCAATGCCGGTCACTTAACGCGGTTCCCTCGACTGCGCGGGCGGTTGCGGCGATAGCGGCTCAGCGGGCGCTTGACCGCCCGAGCGTAGCGTCGGTGTGGGCGGCGCTCGGGGAGGATGAGCAGGGCGAGTTCGTCGTGAA
>DATFVT010000421.1:0-12689 GCA_035260105.1 Acidimicrobiia bacterium | reverse complement strand
CGCGGCAGCGAGCACGCGCGCGCACAACCACCAGAGCGCGCCCGCCGCCGGATGGTGCGAGAGCAGCCGGCGGCACGCAACGACCAGGCCTGCCGGGTCGTCGGCGAAGCCGGCGAGGCAGTCGGCCGCTTCCGAGACGAGCGCCGTGTCGTCCTCGTCCGACCAGCGGGCGAGGTAGCGCAGACGCTCGAACGGTTGCACGCGAGCGACAGTACCCCCGGCCTTGTTCGGGGCTCACCTGTCGGTGCGCGGCTCCTTCGGCAACCCGAGGACGCGCTCGCCGACGATGTTGCGCATCACCTCGTCGGTGCCGCCCGCGACGCGCATGCCGGGCACGCCGAGCACCAGCTCCGACCAGGCGTAGGTGCCCCATTCGCCGGTGTCGGCGGTGATGCGCGGGCCGAGCATCGCTGACAGCGTGTCGGCCAGCCGCTGGAAGTTCTGCGTCATCGACAGCTTCGCGATCGACATCTCGGGCCCCGGCAGCTGCCCGGCCCGGATCTTCGCCATGGCACGCTGATTGGTGTAGCGCGCCACGTGGAGCTTCACGTACGAATCGGCGAGCCGCTGCCGGACGAGCGGGTCGTCGGCCAAGCCGAGGTAGCGGGCCAACTCGACGAACCGCGTGAACGTCGTGGCGCGATTGCCGATGCCGCCGCCGATGGCGGCCCGCTCGTTCATGAGCGTCGTGAGCGCCACCGTCCAGCCCTCGTCGACGTCGCCGAGGCGGTGGGAGTCGTGCACCCGGACCTCGTCGAAGAACACCTCGTTGAACGACGCGCCCCCGGTCATCTGGCGCAAGCGCCGCACGGTCACCCCGGGCGCCTTCATGTCGACGAGGAACATCGTCAGGCCCTTGTGCTTCGGCTTGTCCGGCGACGTCCGGGTGATGATCTCGCCGAGGTCGCTCGCCTGCGCGCCCGACGTCCAGACCTTCTGTCCGCTGACGACCCACTCGTCGCCGTCCCGGATGGCGCGGGTCTGGATCCCGGCGAGGTCGGATCCCGCAGCCGGCTCGGAGAACAGCTGGCAGGCGACGAGGTCGCCCCGATACAGGTCGCGGAGGTAGCGCTCCTTCACCTCCGGGATGGCGTGAGCCAGGATCGTCGGCGCCACCATGCCCAAGCCGACGGAGAACGGCGCGACGCTCGGCGTCGAGTACCCCGCTTGCGCGTCGTTGTAGGCACGCTGGTACGACGCATCGAGCGCGCGCCCGCCGTACTCCTCGGGGCCCGTGATCCAGCCGAAGCCGGCGTCGAACTCGTTGGCCTTCCACTCCTTGGCGGCGCGGAGCTCCTCCGCCTCCTCTTCCTCGGTCTTCTCGTCGAGGATGCCGACCCGGTCGGGGCCCTCGCCCCAGACGAACTTCTGCTCGGACCGAGGCTCGGCGCTGGCGTCGAGGAAGGCCTTGGCCTCGGTGACGAAGTCGTCGAGTGAGATGGCGCCCATCGATCTCCTCCTGCCTGCCCGGTGGGTCCTTGACCGAGCGGTCAAGGCGGCATCGTACGCCGCCCGTCGCGTCACCGCGACGGGGGCGCGTCCCGGAACGTGGTCGTACGGCGTACAGCGGCAAACACATCATCAAGGGACCGGAGTTGCTCGCCCGCCCGCACCAGGTGCGCGAACTGCCCCTGCACCTTCAGCCTCCCCGCGGCCAGGGCCTGCTGCGCATTGACCTCGCCGCGCTGGATGCGGGCCGCGACGTCGTAGTCGGCGATCAATCTGAGATGGGGCGAGGCGGCCGGGCCCGGGTGCACGCGCACCCGGCCTTCCTCGATGCGCACGTGGTACCGAATCTCCGGTCCCGGCGCGTCGAACACGACCTGCTCGATCTCGATCGACACGGTGGCGGCATCCGCGGGCAACGTGGTCGAGCGCGCCGCCGCATCGAGCGCCTCGATCCAGTCCCTGGAAAGGAATTCGGGCACCGGCGGATGGTACGAGGCGCGCGGCGGGTCATCCGCCGCCCGGGGTCGCGGCGTACTGTTTCTCGATGGCATCCAGGGCGCAGGCGTGGCGGCTGACCGACGTCCCGCCGAGCCTCGCCGAGGTCGGTACTCGCGTCGAGGCACGCATTGCGACGCTCATGGACGACGAAATCGCGCGCTGGCGGGCGGTCGACCCTTCGCTGTCGGAGCCGCTCATCGCCCTGCGCGGCCTCGTACAAGCGGGCGGCAAGCGGTTGCGGCCGGCCTTCTGTCATTGGGCATACGTCGGCGCCGGGGGCGCAGCGGACGACGAGGTGGTCGTCGAGGCCGGCGCAGCGCTGGAGCTGTTGCACACCTTCGCGTTGGTGCACGACGACGTCATGGACGGCTCGGACATGCGGCGCGGAGGTCCCGCGATCCACCGGCTCTTCATGACGCGCCACGACATGCAGCGGTGGCGGGGCGAGGCCCGCCGCTACGGCGAGGGCGCGGCCATCCTCGTGGGCGACTTCGCGTTCGTGTACTCCGACATCCTGCTCCGGTCGGCCCCCGACGTCGCCCGCCCGGTGTTCGACGAGCTGCGGGTCGAGCTCTGCGTGGGGCAATACCTCGATCTCGAAGGCACCGCCAGCGGCAGCATTGATCCCGTGCAGGCGGCGCGCATCGAGCGGTACAAGTCCGGCAAGTACACGGTCGAGCGACCGTTGCACCTGGGCGCCGCCCTCGCGGGCCGTCTCGACGAGCTGGCCGACCCGCTGAGCGCGTTCGGGTTGCCGCTGGGCGAGGCGTTCCAGCTGCGCGACGACATCCTGGGTGTCTTCGGCGATGCCGCCGTCACCGGGAAACCGGTGGGCGACGACCTGCGCGAGGGCAAGCTCACCCCGCTCGTCGCGGCGGCGGCCGCGAGAGCGACCGGCGCCGGCGCCCGCCGCCTCCAAAACCTCGGTCGCCCGGACCTCGACGACGCCGAGATCGCGGGTCTGCAGGCCCTGCTCGTCGACACCGGCGCCGTCGACGAGGTGGAGCGCAGCATCGAACGGTTGGTGGACCAGGCCCTCGGCGCGCTCGCGGTGGCGCCGATCGAGCCCGCGGCGCGCGTCGCGCTCGAGGAGCTCAGCACGTTCGTCGCCTGGCGGGACCGCTAGCCGGGAGCAGCTCGTGCGCACCGACGTCGTGGGGGCGGGGCTGGGCGGGTTGTCCGCGGCCTGCCACCTCGCCGGCCGCGGTCACGAGGTGGTGGTCCTCGACCGGGAAGCGGTGCCGGACACCGGTTGGACGAGAGGCCCTCGGTAGGCTCCCGGCCCGTGCCTTCGGCGCGTGCAGCCATCGAAGTCGCCGGGCTCAGCAAGCGGTACGGCTCGGTGCGCGCCCTCGACGACGTGTCGCTCACGGTCGAAGCCGGCGAGGTCTTCGGGCTCCTCGGGCCCAACGGCGCCGGCAAGACCACCACGGTCGAGATCCTCGAGGGCTACCGGCGTGCCGACGGCGGCGACGTCCGGGTGCTGGGCCTCGACCCGTGGCGTGAGGGCGCTCGCCTGCGGCCGAGCATCGGCGTGATGCTCCAAGACGGCGGCTTGTACCCGGGGATCCGGCCGCTCGAAGCGCTGACCCTGTTCGCTTCGTACTACGACGATCCCGACGACCCGCAGCGGCTGCTCGACGTCGTCGGCCTGCGCGGAGCCGAGCACACGCTCGTACGGCGCATGTCCGGCGGCCAGTACCAGCGCCTGTCGCTCGCGCTGGCGCTGATCGGGCGCCCGTCCCTCGTGTTCCTCGACGAGCCGACGGCGGGACTCGACCCGCGGGCGCGGGCGACGACGTGGGACCTGGTACGCGAGTTGCGCGATCAGGGCGCCACGGTCGTCCTCACTACCCACGCCATGGACGAGGCCGAGCAGCTCTGCAACCGGCTCGCGATCATCGACCACGGGCGCATGGTGGGCTACGGCACGCCGGCGGAGCTTGCGGCGGCCAACGCCGCCGACGAGACGCGCTTCTCCGCGCCGCCGGACCTCGATCGGGCCTCGCTGGCGACGGCGCTGCGTGTGAACGCGGCCGAGGTACATGAGCCGCGCCGGGGCGAGTACGTCGTCGCAGTGCCCGCGACGCCCGAGCTGATCGCGAGCCTGGCCACGTGGCTCCGCGACCGCGACGTCACCCTCGGCGAGCTCCACGCGGGACGGGGCTCCCTCGAGGAGGTGTTCCTGCGCTTGACCAGCGAGGATCGACCGTGAGACCGCGAGCGATCGCCGCCCAGACGCGCATCGAGCTGCTCCTGACCGTCCGCCGGTCGGAGAGCCTGCTCGTCACCTTGGCGATCCCGCTCGGCATCCTGATCTTCTTCTCGAAGGTCGACGCGGTGACGGATCTGGCCGAGCCGGTCGACTTCCTCGTCCCGGGCGTGCTCGCGCTCGCGGTCATGGCGACGGCGATGGTCAGCCTCGGCATCGCGACGGGGTACGAGCGCCGCTACGGCGTGCTGAAGCGGCTCGGGTCGACTCCGCTGTCGCGCGCTGGGCTCCTTACCGCGAAGACGGCCAACGTGTTGCTCATCGAGCTCGTGCAGGCGGTAGTGATCGTCGCCGTCGGGGTCGCGCTGGGGTGGAGCACGAACGAGCGCGTCTTCCCTGCCATCCTCCTGCTGCTGATCGGCACCATCGCCTTCGCCGGGATCGGGTTACTCATGGCGGGCACGCTGCGAGCCGAGACGAACCTGGCGCTCTCCAACGCGCTCTTCCTGGCGCTGCTCTTCCTGGGCGGTATGGCGTACCCGCTCAGCCGGCTCCCGACCGCGCTCCGGGACGTGGCCGAGGCGCTGCCGGCGGCGGCGCTCGCCGAGGCGGTGCGCGATGTGCTCTCGCCGGCACACGCGTTCCCGCTCGGCCACGTCCTCGTGCTCCTCGCGTGGGCGATCGCGATGCCGATCGCGGCGGCGTGCTTCTTTCGCTGGGAGGAGTAGCGCCTCAGCTCGGGGCGCGGCCGAGGAGCTTGGCGAGGGGATCGGCGAGCGCGGCATCGGTCGTGACACCGAACACGCGCGCAGCGATCGTGCCGTCGGGGCGGACGAAGAAGCTCTGCGGGATCGCGCGCACGCCGTAGGCGGAGGCCACCTTGCCTCCGTCGTCGACGGCCTGGGGCCACGTCGCCGCGCGTTGCTTCGCGAACGAGCGCGAGTCGGAGGCGATGTCCTGGTACGTGACGCCGATGACCGCCAGGTGCTCGGCGCGGTGGTCGCGCAGCGCCTGCTTCAGCAACGGGAACTCCTGGCGGCACGGGTGACACCACGACGCCCAGAAGTTCACGATCACCGGCCGGCCGCGGTAGTCGGCGAGTGACACGTCCCCCTGCCCGTTCAGCGCCGGGAGCCGGAAGTCGGGGGCGGGAGCGCCGACGTCGCCGCCCGCGCCGGTGACGGCGCCCGGGCGGGTCGTGCCTCCGCTCTTCGACCCGTCGCCGAGCACGGCGACGAGCACACCGGCGACGATCCCGACGGTGAGGACGCCGGCCAGGATGACGAGCCAGCCGCGCCGGCGGCGCGGGCGGTCAGAGGGCTCGGACGAGCGTGTCGACGGCAATGGCAGCGAAGAGCGCCGCGAGGTAGGTGTTCGAGAACGTGAACAGGCGCATCGCGCGCTCGGGAGTGGAATCGCGCAGCAGGCCCACGGCTTGCCAGACGAAGGCGGCGCCCAGGCCGACGGCGGCGACGAAGTAGATGACGCCCATGGAGTCGAACGCGAACAGGAGAAGGGTGACGGCGACCACCACGAGGGCGTACACGAAGATCTGGCGCGCCGCAGTGGTGATTCCCCGCGCCACCGGGAGCATCGGGATGCCGGCGGCGGCGTAGTCGTCGCGGTACCGGAGCGACAGGGCCCAGAAATGCGGCGGGGTCCAGCAGAACACGATCGCGAACAGCACCCACGCCGGGGCGGCCAGGGTGCCGGTCACGGCCGCCCACCCGACGAGGACCGGCACTGCGCCCGCCGCCCCGCCGATCACGATGTTCTGCGGGCTCCGCGGCTTGAGCCAGATCGTGTACACGAAGACGTAGAAGAGCATGGCGCTCACCGCGAGCGACGCCGCCAGCAGGTTCACGGTGGCCCAGAGCCACAGGAACGCCGACACCTCGAGCGCGATCCCGAACACCAGCGCGTGTCCGGGCTCGATCTCGCCGGTAGGCAGCGGGCGTCCCTGGGTGCGGTGCATGACGCGATCGCGATCACGCTCGATCCAGCAGTTGATCGTGTTCGCACCCGCAGCGGCGAGCGCGCCTCCGAGGAGCACGGCGCCGATCAGCGTCAGGGACGGGAGGCCGTCGTCGGCAAGGATCATCGCCGGCACAGTCGTGACGAGCAGCAGCTCGATGACCCGCGGCTTCGTGAGCAACACGTAAGCCCGGATCTTCGAGCTGGCGCGGTGGGAAATCACGATGGTGTCAGCCACGAGTCTCCAGCGACGACCGTCCTCGTCGTGAGGCTAGCCGCGGCCTGCTGTTCCTCAGGAACCACGCCGGCGGCCGATAACCTCGGCGGCGCATGGCTCCCGACGGTGAATCGCCCGACGACGTCAAGCAGTCGATCCGCATGACCGCCGACCGCATCCTCGCGTTGCCGACGAAGGCGATGGGCGAGCGGAAGAGCCGGGCCGGGATCGTGATCCCGGCGACCGCGGCGCAGAACCGGCGGCTCGACTGGGCGAAGGTCGTCGCGGTGGGGCCGACGGTGCGCAACGTGGAAGAGGGCGACCTCGTCCTGTTCGCGCCCGACGCCGGTTTCGAGGTCGACATCCGCGGCGAGGACCACCTGATCCTGCGCGAGCGGGATGTACACGCGGTGGCGTCGAGCCGGAACGAGGGTCAAACGGGCCTGTACCTGTGAGCGCCCCGTGATCGACCCGGCGAAGACGTTCCGGCTCGACGGAAAGGCGGCGCTCGTGACGGGCGGGACACGCGGCATCGGTCGCGCGATCGCCGAGGGATTCGTCGCCGCCGGCGCCGGCGTCTGCGTCATGGCGCGCAAGCAGGACGAGCTCGACGAGACGCGCGGTGCTCTCGAGGTGGTGGGTCCCGACGTGACCGTCTACGCCGGGTCGGCGGGTGACCCGGACGCGATCGAGGCGGCGGTCGCCCATTGCGTGGCCGAGCTCGGCGGCCTCGACGTCCTCGTGAACAACGCCGGGACGAACCCCACGTTCGGCCCGATGATCGAGACGGAGCCGCGGGCGGTGCGCAAGGTGCTCGAGGTGAACCTCGAAGGCCCGTTGCTGCTCGCCCAGGCGGCGTGGCGCGCGTGGATGCGCGACCACGGCGGCGTCCTCATCAACGTCGCGTCCCTCGGCGGCATCCGGCCGTCACTGGGGATCGGCATGTACAACACGTCGAAGGCGGCGCTCATCCACATGACGCGTCAGCTCGCGGTCGAGCTCGCGCCGGGCGTGCGCGTCAACGCGCTCGCGCCCGGTCTCGTGAAGACGCACTTCGCGCGGGCACTCTTCGAGCACGACGAAGCGGGGACGGCCGCCCGGTTCCCGATGAAGCGGCTCGGTGTGCCCGACGACCTCGCCGGCGCCGCGCTCTTCCTCGCCTCCGACGCGTCGGCGTGGCTGACGGGCGACGTGATCGTCGTCGACGGCGGCGGCCTAGTCGGCGGCCCGTAGCTACAGGAACGCCCGGGCGACCTCGAGCGCGACGACTGCGCCCTCGCCGTCGGTGGTGAGCCCGCGGGCGTCACGCCGCGTGATCCGGTGCGCGAAGAGCCGACAGAACTCGCCCGCCGGTCCGGTGATCCGGTTGGGCGCGTCCACCGGTCCGTACTCCCAGGTCTCGTCGCCCGAAGGCGAGACGACCTCGACCCGCAGCTCACCGGGTGGGCGCTCGCGCCCGGCGAAGGAGAACGCGTAGGGCAGCGCGCGGTAGCCGAGCCAGGCGATGTGACGGAGCCGGTCGGTGTCGACGATCGGGAGGCCGAGCGCCGCGCGCGCGTCGAGACCGTGGGCCCACGTCTCCATCAGCCGCGCCGTGATGAGGGACGGTGCGCGCATGCCGATGCCCCACGGCACGCGCTCGGATGGGTCGAGGCTCCCGAGCACGTCCCGCTCGCGCGCCGAGGTGTCCTCCCACCAGGAGAGCACGTCGCGGCCGGTGCGACGCCGCCCGCGCAGCACGCCCCACAGCGTCGTGTCCTCCGGGGACGCGAACCGGGCGGCGAAGTCGTTCAGCGGCCGCGGCCCGGCGAGGCACGTGTCGATCGCGACCTCGTCGATGTCGGCGAGATGCGCGATCTGGTCCCGCACGTCCCACCGCCGGGCGGGAGTGGGCCGGAACCAGTCGTCGTCGGCGATGGTGCGCAGCTCCGTCTGCAGGCTCATCTGCTCGGTCGCGAGCGCGTCGAGCAGCTCGGCCGCGTCGGTCGCTTCGCGCGCCACCTCAGTGCTTCCGGCGCGACCCGTTCGCGGCCGGCCGGCGGCGCGTGAACTGCACCGGGGTCTCGGCCGGGTGCGGCGCGGGCGGCGGCTTCGAACCGGCTCGCTGGTCCAGGTACGAGACGACCCGCCGGTACAGCGCGTCGCTGCCCAGCATCTTCCGCAGCTCCTCGCCCATGGACCGGTAGACGGGCTCCCGTCCGGTGAACGCCTCGGGCGCCTCCGTGCACCACCACGCGAACTCGGCCCCGCCGTCACCCCAGCCGTCGCGACCGAACTCCGACAGCGTGGAGACGACGGTGCCGTCCTCCTGTTCCTCGTCGACGCAGCGCAGTGGCAGCTGCCAGCACACGTCAGGCTTGAGATCGCTGTGATGACGGCCGCCGCGCATCGCGTGCAGGTGCAGTGCGCACCCGGGACCGGCGGCGAAGCCGGGGCGGTTCAGGAAGATGCAGGCGTCGTCGACCAGACGCGTGCGCCACTCGATGCGCCCTTCTTCGTCCTTGCCGCACTTGGCGTAGATGCCCTTGGTGCGACCCGCCTTGGCGTACTGCCACTCGTCGTCGGACAGCTCCTTGGCGGCGCGGACGACCCGGTCGCGGTCCTTGCGATTCGAGAAGTGCGCCCCGTAGGAGCAGCACCCCTGCACCATCTCCGGCGCGGGCTCCGTGAACACGCCCTGGCATCCGCGGCCGAAGATGCACTCCCAGTGCGACGTGAGGAACGTCACGTCGATCTGCCACCGCCGGCCTTCGTCGGCGGGATCGTCGAAGGTGACCCACTCCCGCACCGGGCCCGATCGGGTTCGCGTCGCGCTCACAGCGCCGAGAGTACCTATCCCGCGTCGGTAGGCTTCGCATATCGAGATTGGTGGTGATGTCCACGCGTTGGTGGCCGACCTCGAGGCCTCGTTGGGCGCGGGACGGGCGCGTGCCGAGCCCCTCGAGCTCGCGTTGTACCAGCGGGACGCCGGGGTCGACCGCGGCGAGGCGGCCGCCGTGTGCTTCCCCGAGAGCGGCGCCGACGTGGCGACGGCCGTACGGGTCGCCGCCCGGCACGACCGTCCCTTCGTCGCCCGCGGCAGCGGGACCGGGCTGGCGGGCGGCGCCACTCCCGTCGGCGATCCGCTCGTGATCGTCACCACGCACCTCAACCGAATCCTCGAGGTCGACGTCGAGGAGCGGTACGCCTGGGTCGAGCCCGGCGTCCTGAACCTGGACCTCTCCCGCGCCGTCCACGACGTCGGACTGCACTACGCACCCGACCCGTCGTCGCAGCAGGCGTGCACGATCGGCGGCAACGTGGCGACGAACGCCGGCGGACCCCACTGTCTGGCGTCGGGGGTGACGGCGATGCACGTGCTCGCGATCGAGGTCGTTCTCGGCGACGGCTCCACCACGATGCTCGGCGGCCTGGAACCCGACCAGGCCGGCTACGACCTTCGCGGCTGCTTCGTGGGCAGCGAGGGCACGATGGGCGTCGCGACCCGCATCGCGGTGCGGCTCCTACCCGACCCGCCCGCGGTCCGCACGCTCCTGCTCGACTTCGAGTCGATCGAGGCGGCGGCGGCGACGGTGAGCGGCATCATCGCGGCCGGCATCGTGCCCGCCGCGCTCGAGATGATGGACGCCGAGATCACGCGCGCCGTCGAGGACTTCGTCGGTGCCGGCTACCCGCGGGACGCGGCTGCGGTCCTCCTCGTCGAGCTGGACGGGCTCCCGGCCGGGGTCGCAGCCCAGGTCGACGCCGTCCGGCGCGTCGGCACCGAGCACGACGCTCGTACGGTGCGCGTGGCGGCCGACGACGCCGAGCGGGCGCTGCTGTGGAAGGGCCGGAAGTCGGCGTTCGGCGCCATCGCCCGCATAGCGCCCGACTACTACCTCCACGACGCCGTCGTGCCCCGTACCCGTCTCGTCGACGTGTTGCAGCGCGTGTACGAGATCGCCGGCGAGTACGACCTCACGATGATGAACGTCTTCCACGCCGGCGACGGCAACCTGCACCCGCTCATCGTGTTCGACCAGCGCGACCCCGGGATCTGGGAGCGGGTCCACGCTGCCGGCGACGCGATCCTGCGGACGTGCGTCGACGCCGGCGGAGTGCTGTCGGGTGAGCACGGCATCGGCCTCGAGAAGCGTGAGGCGATGCCGCTCGTGTTCAGCGCCGACGACCTCGACGTGCAGGCGCGGTTGCGGGACGCGTTCGATCCCGCCGGACGGGCCAACCCCGAGAAGATCCTGCCCCGGGGCAGTCGCTGCGGCGAGATGCAGCGGGTGCCGGAGGGGGCGTGGGTGTGACGCCGTCGGCGGTGCTCGACCAGGTCGCGGAGCTGCAGGACACGATCCGCGCTGCCGATGCCGTCGTGGCCGTCGGCGCCCGCACGCAGTGGGAGGTCGGCAACCCGACGACCGGGGGCGTCGAGGTGCGCGCCCCGTCGGGTGTGCTCGCGTACGACCCGGCGGAGCTGACCGTCACCGCCGGCGCCGGCACGACCGTCGCCGAGTTGGCGGCCCTCCTCGGCCCGGCAGGGCAGGAGTGCCCGCTGGACGCCCGCTCGCCGGAGGCGACGGTGGGCGGAGTCCTCGCCGCCGGGCTGTCGGGGCTCCGGCGACTGCGCTACGGCCCGCTTCGCGACCGGTTGCTCGAGGTGCGGTTCGTGACGGCGGACGGACGGCTCGTGAAGGGTGGCGGGCCGACGGTCAAGAACGTCACCGGCTTCGACCTCCCGCGCCTGCTGGTGGGCTCGCTGGGGACGATCGGCGTCCTCGTGCGCGTGACGCTGCGCTGCCAGCCGCGCCCCGCGTCGACCCGGTGGATCACGACCCGCGCCGACCCGTTCGACGCCCGGCGACGGATGTTCCGGCCGTCGTGCGTCGCCTGGGACGGCGCGACGACCCACGTGCTGCTCGAGGGCCATCCCGACGACGTCGTCGCCGAGGCGACGTCGGCCGGGCTCGATCCGGACTCGGGGCCCGACGAGGCGCCCGCCTGGCCGAGCGGGCCCCACCGGGGCCGGATCTCGGTCCGGCCGGCGCGGCTGCGCGATCTCATCGCGGCACTCGACGGCGTCGCCGGCCTGCGCTGGCTGGCGGAGGTCGGCGTGGGGACGGTGCACGTCGCCGCGGACGAGCCCCGAGGGCTGGCGGGCGCTCGCGAGGTCGCCGTCGCGTTCGGGGGATGGCTGCTCCGGGAAGCGGGCGCGCCGGGCGTCGACGGGTACGGCGCGCCGATGCCGAACCTCGCGATCCTCGAGCGGATCCGCGCCGCGTTCGATCCTGCCGGCAAGCTGTCGCCGGGCCGCATGCCCGGGGCGGCGACGCCGGCGGCGGCATCGGCTCCATGAGCTCGCCGGGCTCGACGACGGGCGGCGTGCTCGACCTCGACGAGGACGAGCTCGTCGCGTGCGTCGCGTGCGGCCTGTGCCTGCCGCACTGCCCGACGTACCGCGTGACCGGGCTCGAGACCGCGTCGCCGCGGGGACGGATCGCCGCCATGCAGGCGGTCGACCTCCACGGCGCGCCCGTCGACGCCACGTTCGAGCGGTACATGGAGGAGTGCGTCCAGTGCCGCGGCTGCGAGGCGGCGTGCCCGTCGTCGGTGCCGTTCGGTCATCTGATGGAAGGGGCCCGCGCCGCGCTGCAGGAGCAACGCCGCACCCGGCGGCCCTGGCCCCGGCGCGCGGCGGAGTGGCTCGGGTACCGCCTCGTCCTGCCGCGCCACTGGCTGCTCGTCGCCCTCTCGTGGCTTCTCGCACTGGCGCAGCGCGTCCGCCTGGTGCCCTCCCGGCTCCCGCTCCCGCGGATCTCGCTGCGGTCCCTCGCCCGGCCGTTGCGCGCCGGCACGACCCCGGAGCGCACAGACGCGTTCCTGTTCCCCGGGTGCGTGATGGACGCCTGGCAGCGCGACACTCACCGTTCGGCCCTGCGGGTCATGGAGGCAGCCGGGGCGCGGCCCGTCCTGCCCGGGCGCGGAGCGGACTGCTGTGGCGCGTTGCACGTCCACGCCGGTCGCGTCGACGAGGCGCGACGCCTTGCTCGGCGCGTGATCGCCTCGATGCCGGGCGACGCGCCGGTCATCGTCGACAGCGCAGGGTGCGGAGCTGCGATGAAGGATTACGGGCGGCTCCTGGGGACGCCGGCGGCGGCGGCGTTCGCGGCGCGCGTCCGTGACTTCTCCGAATGGCTGGCGGCGCAGAGCCCCCTGCCGGTCCGCGGGTCGAACCGCGTCGTCGTCGTGCAGGATCCGTGTCACCTCCGGCACGTGCAGGAGGCGGCCGGCGCGGTGCGCACCGTGCTCGCTCCGGCCTACACCACCGTCGACACCGACGACGACGGGTTGTGC
>DATFVT010000420.1:0-2247 GCA_035260105.1 Acidimicrobiia bacterium | reverse complement strand
ACCTCGGGCCGATGGGGCTCGACCAACTCCAACGCGAGCTGGCGCGCGGGTAGGGCGTGGACGTCTCCTGCGCCTTCCCGCCCGGCCCGGACGTCGTCGACCACGTCGTGCTGGCGGAGTCGCTCGGCTACGAGCGGGCGTGGCTGTACGACTCCCCCGCGCTGTACCCGGACGTGTGGGTCGCGCTGGCGCAGGTCGCGGCGCGCCGACCGCATCGGCCTCGGTCCCGCCGTCCTGATCCCGAGCCTGCGGCACGTGCTCGCGCAGGCGACGGCGATCGCCACGCTCGAGAGCCTCGCACCGGGCCGGACCGTCGCCGCCGTCGGCACCGGCTTCACCGGTCGCATGACCCTCGGTCAGCGGCCCTTGCCGTGGTCGGACGTCGAGGCGTACGTGCGGCAGCTGCGCGCCCTCCTGCGCGGCGAGCAGGTCGAGGTGGACGGGTCGGTCGTGCAGATGATCCCGGCGGCGGGATGCCTGCCCGATGCGGCCAGCGTGCCGATCATCGTCGCCGCCAACGGGCCCAAGGGGCTCAGGGTGGCGAAGGAGCTGGGCGACGGGATCATGACGATCGGGTCCGGCCAGCCCGACTTCGACTGGTGCGCGGTGCTCGCCTTCGGGACCGTGCTGGACGAGGGCGAGCCGCCGGCGTCGCCGCGGGCCTTCGCGGCCGCGGGCCCCGCGCTCACCGTCGTGTACCACGGGATGTACGAGGCGAACCCGGACGCGGTGGACTCGTTGCCCGGCGGGTCGGAGTGGCGGACGGCGGTCGAGGAGCTGCCGCCACCCGTCCGCCACCTGTCGGTGCACGAGGACCATCTCGTGCGCGTCACCGAGCGCGACGCGCCGCTGCTCGACGGTGACCTGCTCGGCGCGTTCACGTGGACGGCGCCGGCGGCATCCCTGCGCGAGCGCCTCGACCAGCTCGAGGCGGAGGGCGCGACCGAGATCCTCTACGGCCCGATGGGACCCGACATCCCCCGCGAGCTGCGCGCCTTCGCCGCCATGGCCGGGATCGGCTAGGGGTTCCGCGGGCGGTTCGTCCAGCGGCCGCGCTCGGTGCGGTACCAGCCGCCGGCGGCGAGGCTGCCGCCGTCGGCGTGCACGGTGGTGCCGGTGACGAACGCCGACAGATCGGAGGCGAGGAACAGCGCCACGCCGGCGATGTCGTCGGGCGTCCCGAACCTGCCGACGGGGACCCAGCGCGGGACGAGGTGCCGCTGCTCCTCGGGGACCCACCGCTCGTACGGAACCTGGATCGTCTCCGTCAGGTCGGGGGCAATGGCGTTCACGCGGATGCCGTCGTTGCCGAGCTCGAGCGCCAGGCTCTTCGTGAACTGCGTGACACCCGCTTTGAACGCCGAGTACGCGGCCATCAGCGGGATGCCCCGGAACGCCTCGACGGTCGAGACGTTCACGATGCTGCCGCCGTCACCCTGCTCGACCATGCGAGGCGCGAACGCCTTCGTGCACAGGAACATGTGGCGGAGGTTCACGGCGTACAGCGAGTCCCAGTGCTCGTCGTCGGTGTCGAGGAACGGCGTGGCCGGGAAGAGATAGTGACCGACGTTGTTCACGAGCACGTCGACACGGCCGTACTCGTCGTGCACGGCGTCGGCGAGCGACGCGACCTCGTCCCGGTGTCGGACGTCGACGGGCTGCGCCAGCGCGTCGCCGCCGGCCGCCCGGATCGCCTCGACCGTCTCGGCGGCGCGATCGGCGTCGATCTCGGCGACGACGACCTTGGCGGCATTGCCGGCGAAGGTCTCCGAGACGGCCCGCCCGATGCCGCCCCCGCCGCCGGTCACGACGGCGACCTTGCCTGCGAGCAGGGCGGCGTCGGGGACCGGCACGGAGCGGGGAACCCGGCGCCTACGCGGGCACGCGCCCGGCGTCGACCGCGGCGCGCTCGGCCGCCTCCAACTGCTGCTCGACGATGGCCAGGCCTCCGTCCCAGAACCCCGGGTCGGCGAGGTCGACACCGACGATCCGGCCCAGCTCGTCGGGAGTGCGCGAGCCGCCGCTGCGCAGGAGCTCGAGGTACTGCGGCACGAACTCCACGCCGCGCTCCTCGTACGTGCGGTACACCGCCAGCGCCAGGAGCTGGCCGTACGCGTATGCGTACACGTAGCCGGGCGTGCCGATGAAGTGCGGGATGTACGACCACCACGTCAGGTAGCCGTCGGAGATCTCGACGGTGTCGCCGAGCATGTCCGCTTGCGTGTCGCGCCACAGCTCGCCGAACCG
>DATFVT010000419.1:0-6126 GCA_035260105.1 Acidimicrobiia bacterium | reverse complement strand
AGACCCACGGCACCTGCAACGCCGACGGGTTCGGCGCCGGCTGGTACGACCGCGACACTCGCGTCGAGCCTGCCCGTTACCGGACGTCACGGCCGCTCTGGGCCGATGCGTCGTTCGCGAGCTTCTCCGCGCTCGTGCGCTCTCCTGCGGTGCTGGCCGCCGTCCGCGCCGCGTCGCCGGGGATGCCGGTCGAGGAGACGAGCACCGCCCCGTTCACCGACGGCCCGTGGCTCTTCTCGCACAACGGGCTCGTGCCCGGCTTCGCCGGCGAGACGGGTCGGAAGCTGCGCCGGGCGGCGAGCGAGACGCGCCTGCAGCAGGTGGCGGGGGGTACCGACTCGGAGCTGCTGTTCGCGCTCGTGCTCGACCGGCTCGACGCCGGCGCGTCGCCCGTCGACGCACTCGTCTCCGTCGTCGCGCTCGTCGAGGAAGAGCAACCGGAGGCGCGTCTGAACTTCCTGCTCACCGACGGCGAGCACGTCGCGGCGACCGCGTGCCGGAACTCACTCTTCGTGCTCGACGATCGCGAGCGCTCCGGAGCGGTGGTCGTCGCGTCGGAGCCTTACGACGACAACGCGCGCTGGGACGCCGTTCCGGACGGCTCGGTCGTCGTCTTCGACGACGACAAGCTGGTGATCCGCCCCTTCTGACCCGGAGGTCCCGCCATCTCCTCGACTTCGTCCCCGTCCCGCGTCGACGTCCACCTCGGTCCCGACGACCTCACCGCCGCACTCCGCGCCGACGCGCGCGTCGGCCTCACCGCCACACCGAAGATCCTCCCGCCCAAGTGGTTCTACGACGAGGAGGGTTGCCGGCTGTTCGACGAGATCACGCGCCTGCCGGAGTACTACCCCACCCGTGCCGAGCGCGCGATCCTCGAGCGGCGCGCGGGCGACATCGCCGCGCGCACCTCCGCCGACACGCTCGTGGAGCTCGGCTCCGGTACCTCCGAGAAGACGCGGCTCCTGCTCGACGCGCTCTCGGAGCACGGGACGCTCCGTAGGTTCGTCCCGTTCGATGTCAGCGAGCCGACCCTGCGTGACGCCGCCGCCGCGATCGAGCTCGACTACGACGGCGTGGACGTGCACGCGGTCGTCGGCGACTTCGAGCGCCATCTCGATCGGCTGCCGGCGGGCGGCACGCGCCTCGTCGCCTTCCTCGGCGGCACCATCGGCAACCTCGATCCCGCCGGCCGGGCCGAGTTCTACCGGACGGTCGCCGCCGGGCTGGGGCCGGGCGACGCCCTCCTGCTCGGCACCGACCTCGTCAAGGACACCAGCCGGCTCGAGGCCGCCTACGACGACGCCGCCGGCGTCACGGCGGCGTTCAACCGGAACGTCCTCTCGGTCCTGAACCGCGAGCTCGGTGCCGATTTCGTGCCCGAGCACTTCGGTCACGTCGCGCGCTGGAACCCGGCCGAGGAGTGGATCGAGATGCGGCTCCGCTCCGACGGTGCGCAGACCGTGCACGTCATGCAGCTCGACCTCAAGGTCGAGTTCGCCGCCGGCGAGGAGATGCGCACCGAGATCAGCGCGAAGTTCCGGCGGGACCGAGTCGAGGCCGAGCTCGCCGCCGCCGGCATGACGGTGGTCGCCTGGTGGGCCGATCCGGACGACGACTTCGCGCTGTCGTTGTCCGCGCCGTCGATGCCGAGCTGACAAGCGCGTCAGCTCTCGGGACTTTGGACCTTATGTGACCGTTCCCCTGTGCATCCCGGGGGCCGAGGAGTAACGTCCGCTACCGTTTCGGTGTCTAGAGCCGATAACGGCCCCATTTGAGAGACATGGGCAGGACGATCCCCGTCCGGCCTGATCGTGGCAAGGACGGAATCCTTGGGCGACGTTCGCCTCGGCATCGTGTCGGTGAAGACGCTCGACGAGCGCACGCGTGACACGATCACGGCCGCGGCGGCGGCAGGGCTCGACCACGTCGGCAGCATCGACCACGTGTGCTTTCGCGGCGGCGAGGGCATCGACGGCCTGATCACCGCGGCCGCGCTCGCCGGCATCCATCCCGACATCGGGTTGTACGTCGGCGTGTACCAACTCCCGTTGCGTCATCCGGTGCTCGTCGCACGCCAGCTGTCGACGCTCGCTCACTTCGCGCCCGGCCGGCTCACCTTCGGCGTCGGCATCGCCGGCGAAGACCCGCACGAGTTCGAGAACTGCGGCGTCGACATGCGCACGCGCGGGCGCCGCACCGACGAGTCGCTCGCGTTGCTGCGGCGACTGCTGACGGGCGAGTCCGTCACCTTCGATGGCGAGTTCTTTCAGTTGCGGGACACGCGGATCCTGCCGGCCCCGCAGCCGCCGATTCCCGTGATCATCGGCGGCCGGTCCGACGCCTCGATGCGGCGCGCCGGCGCGTTCGGCGACGGGTGGATCGGCGCGTTCAACTCAGCCCGCCGGTTCTCGGAGGCCGTCACGATCGTCGCCGAGCACGCCGACCGCGTCCGGCGCGGCTCGGTGGGATGGCAGCACGCGATGGAGGTCTGGTGCGGCTTCGACACGACCGCCGAAGCGGCCCGTGATCGCTTGGCAGATGCCATGCAGCGGTTCTACGGCCTGCCGTACGAGTCGTTCGAGCGGTACTGCCCGGCAGGCCGGCCGGAACACGTCAGCGAGCACCTGGCTCCGTTCCTCGAAGCCGGGTGTCAGAACTTCAACCTCATCCCGATCGCGGGGTCCGTCGACGAGGCCATCGAGGGCGCCGTGCAGGTGAAGCAATCACTCGTGGGCAGCAGCGCCTGATCCCCGACCGTCCGAGGACATCCGCATGGCAGCAATCATGACGCCCTTCCGATTCGCTGGGTGGGGATCCGACGTCCCCCCGACGGTCATGGGCAACGCGCCCCTCACCGAGCACTTCGGCGTCGATCCCGACTGGATCGAGAACAAGACCGGCATCCGCGAGCGCCGCGTCGCGGCCCCCGGTGAGACGACTGCCTCGCTGGCCACGAACGCCGCTCGGGCCGCGCTCTCCAGTGCAGGGCTGTCCGCGGCCGACATCGACCTGATCGCGCTGGCGACCACGACGCCCGAGCAGCCGATCCCGCACACCGCCGCCTTCGTCGGCGCCGACCTCGGCACCGCGTGCGCGTCGTTCGACCTCAACACCGCGTGCTCCGGCTTCGTGTACGGCCTCGTCTCGACAGCCGCGATGCTCAACTCCGGGCCCTCGGAACGAGTGCTCCTCATCGGCGCCGAGACCTTCTCTCGCGTGCTCGACCCCGACCACCGGCCCACCGCCGTGATCTTCGGCGACGGCGCCGGCGCCGTGGTGATGACGCGCGACCCGCAGGCCGACAGCGGGCTCCTCTCCTGCGACCTCGGTTGCGAAGGCACGCTCACCGACCTGGTGGGGATCCGTGCCGGTGGAAGTCGGCAACCGTCGACGCCGGAGGCGCTCGACGCCCACGACCACCAGCTTCATATGTCGGGCCGACCGATCTTCGAGTTCGCCGTGCGCACGATCGTGGAGTCGATCGACGCCACTCTGGCGCGGGCGGCCGTCGACCTGTCCGAGGTGCAGCTGTTCGTCCCGCACCAGGCGAACCTCCGCATCATCGAGGCGGTCGGCGAGAAGCTCAACCTCGGACCGGAGAAGACGGTCCTGAACATCGACCGCCTGGGCAACACCGCGGCTGCCTCGATCCCGATCGGGCTCGCCGAGGCCGCGACCTCCGGACGTCTCCGGCGCGGCGACCTCGTTCTCCTCTCGAGTGTGGGCGCCGGGATGACCTGGGGCAGCGCACTCATTCGCTGGTAAGCCGCATCGTGGCGCCGGCAGGGGGATCCGCAGCAGCACCGACAACGGGCGAGCGCCAGCGCATTGTCTGGTGGGCGCACGTCGCCCGCGGCTCGGCCGCCATCGTCGTCCTCTTCGCGCGGTTCATGTACGAGTTCCGCGAGCAGAAGACGCTCGTCAAGACGTTCACCTTCACCTCGCCGATCCCGCTCGCCGAGCTCCCGACGACCTTCGCCTACAGCATCTACGTGTGGCCGCGGGACCACATCGACGTCGATCCCGGTACCGCCGCCGTCGGCATGTTCTTCATGCTCAGCGGATTCGTCATCCCGTTCGCGCTGGAGCGGCGGACGATGGGGGCTTTCGGCATCCGCCGCATCCTGCGCGTCTACCCCACGTTGTGGGTGGCGACGGGGCTGTCGCTCCTCGTCATCTGGATCACCACGCGCGGGAGGACGTTCCCGATCGACCGCGCCCAGATCATCACGAGCGGCACGCTCGTCGCCCAGTACAGCGGCAAGAACTGGATCGACCCGAGCTACTGGACGATCCCGATCGAGGAGCTCTTCTACCTCACGGCCGCGCTCCTCGCCGCCACGCGGCTGCTGCGGCGACCGGCGGTCCTCGTCGGCACGGCCGGGCTCGTCTGCGCGGGCAGCCTGGCCCTCGGCCGTGTGCTCCCGACGCCGGGAGAGGTTCCCGACGTCTGGTTCTGGACCCGCTTCTACTTGGGTCGCAACCTCGGGTTCATGGTCTTCATCTACGCGGGAGTCGCGCTGCACATGCTGTACCGGGGCTTCTGGTCACGGCGCACGTTCGTGATCGTCACCGGGTGCATCATCGTGATCTCCGCGATCGCGCTGCACCACGGGCCGTTCCAACCGCCGTTCCTCCCCGACGACCAGGGGACCACGTACTTCAACTCGTTCCTGGTCGGCTTCGTCGTCTTCATGATCTTCTACTGGATCGGGAACCGGATCCCGAGGACGGCTCCGCTCCAGATCCTCGGCGACATGAGCTACCCCGTGTACCTGACCGTCACCGTCATCGGTTGGACGATCCTCGCCTGGCTCACGAGCTCGTTCGGCTACTACTTCGCGTTGCCGGTTGCCGCCGCCGGCGTGCTCGGCATCGCGTACCTGCTCCACCGGCTCGTCGAGAAGCCCACGTACGCGTTGGCGCAGAAGATCACGGCGCAATCGCGGTTCCGATCCGACCGATCGTGGTCCGACGAGCCCAAGGCGCGCCGTCGCCGCCGCGCGCACCGGGGGCGGCCTGGATACGTCCCGGAGCTGGATCCCGACCGCGCCCCCGAGGGTCTCCCCGACCCCGCGTCGGCGATGCTCGGGCTCGAACCGCCCGCCGCCGACGGCAACGGCCGAACACCGGTCGGAGACAACGGTGATGCCGGAGCGGCGAGACCGCCGAGCGCGGGCTCGATCGAGCCCTCGCCCCCTACTCGTAGTGATTGAGGTCGAAGCGGGGCAGGCGACCCACTATTTTCACTACGCCGGTAGTGTTATTACACTGGCCTCGTGGATTCCATTCCGGGACCTCTCCTCGAGATCGACGACCTCCACGTCGCGGTCGGGGGCAACGAGATCCTGCGCGGCGTGTCCCTCGCCGTGCCCGCCGGTGAGGTGCACGCGCTCATGGGCCCGAACGGCTCGGGCAAGTCGACGCTGGCCGCCACCCTCCTCGGCAACCCCGCCTACGAGGTGACGGCGGGACGCATCCTGTTCGAGGGCGCCGACGTCACCGGCCTCTCCACCGATCAGCGGGCGGGGCGGGGTCTGTTCCTGGGGTTCCAGCACCCCGAGGAGATCCCCGGGGTCAGCGTGCTCAACTTCCTGCGCCAGGCGATGTCGGCCCGCAAGGACATCGAGGACTTCTCGGTGCTCGAGGTGCGGATGGCCGTGATCGACTGGGCGAAACGGCTGGGCATGGACTCCCGGTTCATCGAGCGGTACCTGAACGAGGGGTTCTCGGGCGGGGAGAAGAAGCGCAACGAGATCCTGCAGATGGCCCTGATGGAGCCGGACTTCGCCGTCCTCGACGAGACCGACTCCGGGCTCGACATCGACGCGTTGGGCGTGGTCGCGCGCGGGATCGAGGAGGTCCGGTCGGCGCGGCCCGAGCTCGGCATCCTGCTCATCACGCACTACCGGCGGATCCTGGAGCACCTCACGCCCGACGCCGTGCACATCCTGCTCGGCGGGCGCATCGTCGCGTCCGGCGGCCGCGAGCTCGCCGACCGCCTCGAGCGGGACGGGTTCGACGCCTTCCGCACGGCGGAGGTCAACGGATGACCGACGTCCTCGACGTCGGCCGCATCAAGGCCGACTTCCCGATCTTCGAGCGCGAGGTCAACGGCAAGCC
>DATFVT010000418.1:0-3851 GCA_035260105.1 Acidimicrobiia bacterium | reverse complement strand
CAAGGGAGCGGCGACCACGACCGCCGTGCCGCCGAGCCGGCCGCGGACTCCCCTGCCGCGGCGGCACGGTCTCATTCTCCTTCTCTCCTTTCCTCCTCCGTTCCTCGCCGGCGGGTGTCCGGTCGCCCGCCCGGGGAGGGTGACGCCCTCCCCGGGTCGCGGGCGACGGCCGGTCAGCGGAGACCGAGCTTGCGCGAGCACGCCGGCCACGCGCCCCAGCCCTGCTTGGCGAGGACGCGCTCGGCCACGATGATCTGCTGCACACGGGATGCGAGGTCCGCGTGGGGCGCGAACGCGAGACCACCGAAGCCCTCCCACGTGGCCTGCAGGAACTGAAGCCCTCCGAAGAACCCGTTCCCCGTGTTGATTCGCCAGTTCCCGCTGCTCTCGCACTGCGCGAGCCGGTCCCACACGCCGGGACCGAACCGGCCGTAGCGGCAGCCGCCGACGACGGCGACGAGCGCGACTGCCGCCGCGCCGCGCCGGACCCAGGACTTGATCTGCATGTCGCTCTCCCTCGTCGTGGGCTCGAGCCCGAGCCCGCCGTCGGGGAAGAGCGGCGCGACGCGCGCATGCATGCGTCGTGACGCGAAACGCGCCGGCGCAAAGCCGGCGGGAAGTGGCCGCAGCATACGCAACGGCCGTGCATGGGGGAAGAGGCGCGAGCGAGAGTCCCTTGTCGACAACCCGGGTCGGCCAGTCCTCGGGAAGGGCTTCCTCCTCGGTAAGAAACTGCGCAGGTGGCGTAAGCCCGACAATTCGTGTACGTTTCGGGCGTCCCGTTGCGTCGGCTACGACCCGTGCGGCCGCATCATTCTGGCCCCGGAGTCCTGGCTGGGGCCGACCCTTCAACCGCTGAACGCGGGAGACGGGATGGCTCTGCGTTTGCTTCGACCGACGCCGCTCGCACAAGAAGCGCAACGGGGGGATCCAGATGGTGGACGCGTTCTGGGACCGGAAGACGTCCTTCTGGGACGAAGAAGAAGAGTCGACGACGCCCGAGGCCGCGGCGAGACCGAAGGCCGCGGCGACGCCCAAGCCCCGCTCGGGCAAGAGCCGGCAGGCGCGACGTATTCGTGCGTTGTCGCGGCGGACAAGGATCGCCACGCTCTGCGCGCTGGGGTCGTCGGTGGCGTTGATCGTCGTCGGGTTCGTGGGACTCGTGTCCGACGACAACGGCCGCGACGCCGGTGTCGGCCGCGCCGTCGGCGCGCCGGGCAGCCTGCACGCTCCCGGTGACGGGCGCGTCCCGACACTGGGACCGCTCGGAGACCTGGTGCCCGTCGCGTCGGTGACCGACGCGCCGTCGAGCCCGGCAACCACCGCGGCCGCCCCGCCGGCGAACGTGACGGCCGACTCGCCGGCACCCCGTGGTGCCGGCAGCGCGTCGACCTCGGCGGCGCCCGCGTCGGGCGCCTCGGCTCCCGGCGCCGCGTCGGCGTCGGTGCCCGCATCCGCCCCGAAGTCGGCGCCGCCCCCACCGGCATCTGCGCCGGCCACGACGGCGCCGCCGCTCCTGCCACCGCCGCCGCCGCCTCCGCCGCCGCCCTCGTGCACGATCGGTCTCCTGGGGACCTGCGTCGTCGGGGGCGGAGGCCTGCTCCCGTGAGGCCGTGGAGCCGGGAAGGGGACTCGAACCCCTGACCTGCTCATTACGAGTGAGCTGCTCTGCCAGCTGAGCTATCCCGGCGCAGCCGTGGAGTGTACGGCGGCCGCCCGTGACGGACGGCCGGGTCTGCCCGTTTGCGCCTGCGGCCCCTGGGCACCCTCTTTTGCGAATCGTGCAAGTGGTGCGGGGCCGGGCCGCGCCTCCAGGAGGAGGAGACCCTGCCCCGCACGACGAGACGCTCGCGTCGAATCCGGAAGCGACGCCTGTACGCCGGCGCCTTGGGCGCGGGAGCGGCGGCGGCCGCAATCACGGTCGCGGTCGTCGTCCCGCTCGGCGTCGCCCGCGCCGGCGGCGGCCGAGAGGCGCGTCCGGCGCCCCACGCCGCGCTCCCCGTCGATCCCTCGCTCGTCGCCGCCAGCGAGCGCGTGCAGGAGCGTCAGGCGGAGGAGCAATGGGCGCGGGTCGTGTTCGATCGAGCCGCGTTCGAGCGCGCCGCGCAGGAGAAGAGGAACCGGGACTCCGTCTGGGATGCCATCGCCGCATGCGAGACGCAGGGCAACTGGAGAATGAGCGGCTCGTCCTTCTCGGGCGGGGTCGGGTTCTCGAACAAGGCCTGGGACTCGTTCGGCGGTCGCGAGTTCGCGCCCAACGCGGGGCAGGCGAGCCGGGAGCAGCAGATCGTCGTGGCCGAGCGCATCCGTGCTGCCGTCGGCTACGGCGCCTGGGGTTGTTCGAAGCGGGTCGGCCTCAGCTAGCCGACGCCGCCGGCAGGTGGAGCAGGAGCCGCTCGAGGAGCAGGCTCTCGTTGGGGTTGAACTCGAACGCTTCGCGCGCCTCGCGGCACGTGTCGATCGCGTTCGTGCACGCACGCGGCGTCAGATCGAGGACGGGCTGGTCGGTGTTGACACGAGGGGCGCCCGGACCAGCGAGTGCGTCCCGGTACACGGACTCGAGGGCGGTGATGCCCTCGAGGAGGAGATCGGTGCGGGCGCGCCGGTGCTGGCGGCGGTGCCGTTCGGACTGCCGCTTGAGCAGCGCGGCGCGCGACCGTTCCGGGTAGCCGGCGCGCTCGAGCTCGGCACCGAGCTCCTCGACTTCTTTCTCGTGCTGTCGGTCGAGACTGGCCACGGCTTCTTGCAACGCGTCGGACACCTCGTCGACGCCGCGCATCGCCGACCCTGCCGTGCCGTCCAGCTGTGCCGCCACGGTGACGAACGCCCGCCGCACGTCGCCGAGCTCCCCGAGCATCGCCCGGCCCCGGTCGAGGCGTCCTCCGGCGAGACGGGCCGCGAGCGCGGCCGACCCGGGGTCGGCGTGTTCGCCCACGAGCGCGTCGCGGAGGGCCGCCTCCGGGAGCGGGGCGAGGTCGATGCGCTGACACCGGGAGCGCACGGTCTCGAGGAGCTCGTCCGGTGACGACGTCACGAGCACGATCGTGCTGCGCGCCGGAGGCTCCTCGATCGTCTTGAGGAGCTTGTTGGACGCCTGCTCGTTGAGACGGTCGGCCTCGAACACGGCGACGACCTTGTGGTCGGCCTCGATCGGGGCGCGGTGCGCCTCGCGGATGATCGCCTCGGCCTGGGCGACGAGGATCTGGTTGCCCTCCGGCTCGAACTCGACCACGTCGGGATGCATGGCCCGCACGACGAGGTCCTGCACCCGCGGGTCGCCCCCGGGCGAGACGAGCTCGGCCGCGAAGCAGCGGGCGGCGTCCTCGAGCCCGGAGCCGCGCGGGCCCACGAGGAGGTAGGCGTGCACCGGTCGTTCGGCGGCGCGCTGGAGCAACCCGACGGCGCGCTCCTGACCGACGACGCGTTCCCACACGCCCGTCAATCTACGGCGGAGACGGGCCTTCAGGGCCGCCTCTGCCGTATCGCTGGAGATCGACGCGACGCTCGACGACGTCCCACACACGCGCCGCGACCGTGTCGACGTCGCCGCTACCGTCCAGGACGACCCAGCCCCGTTCGGGTGCGAGCGTGCGGTAGGCGTCGCGGACGACGGTGTGGAACTCGGCGCCGGCCCGCTCCAGCCGGTCGCCGGGCTCGGCGCGGCGCGATCGGGCGGTGGCCTCGTCGACGTCGAGCACGACGACGAGGTCGGGGTCGAGGCCGCCGGTCGCCCACCGGCTGAGCCGGTCCACCTCGTCGACTCCGAGCCCGCGCCCGACACCCTGGTACGCGAGCGACGACGAGACGTAGCGGTCGCTGACGACATCGGCACCCCGCGCCAGCGCGGGCCG
>DATFVT010000417.1:0-2613 GCA_035260105.1 Acidimicrobiia bacterium | reverse complement strand
TGCCGCGCCAGCGCGGCGCGCCGTCGGTCACCGCCCGGGCCACGGCGTGCCGCACGTAGAGGCAGACCGGATGGACCTCGAACGTCAACGGGGTGTGTGAGCCGTGCCACCGGGCGAAGAATTCGGCGTCGTCGATGTCGGCGCGCTTGTCGAACATCGTGATCTGCTTCACGCCGGGTGATCGCTCACCGTCGGGCCAGTGGCGGGCTTGGTACGCGCGCGGGACCGACTCGGTCACGAGGTAGCCGGCGACCCGGCTCGCGGCGCCGCCGAGGACGGACTCGAACGGTCCGCGGTCGTCGAGCGAGTCGAGCCACAGCCCGACGGTGGCGCCGACGCCGTGGTCGGGTACGGCGACCGTGGCGCTCATGTCGACCTCCGGGTCGACGACGTTGATCGTCAGCCCGCGTGGTTCGAGCGACAGCAGCTCGGGCCCGGCGCGCTCCACGAGGTCCTCGGGGACGTCCCACAGCGCGTAGACGAGCTTCTCCATGGCTGCCGGGGACGCTACCCCTCGCCGAGAGCGGCGTGGAACGCGTCGAGGAAGGCGCGCACCGTCGCCACCGCCTCGCGCCGAAGCCGCGCCGCATCGTCGTCGTCGTCTCCCGGTTCGGCGAGGAACGCCGCGTACGCCGTCGGCCCGTCCTGCTCGACATCGTGGAAGCGTTCGGCCAGCAACGCCAATGCATCCGTCACGCGCGGATCGTGTGCGACCGTGCTCCGGGCGGCTTCCCCGCCTGCTGCCTCAGGTCCGTCCCCGAAGTGCAAGAGGCAGAACACGAGGTCGTAGGCGTCCTTGTTCTCGTGACGATCCTGGAAGGCGAGGATCTTCAGGACGGTGTACGGCAACAGGTTCGCGACCCGGACTGCGACCTTCGACCGGCCGCCGCCGTCGAGTCTCTCGCCCTCGAGCATGCGCTCCACGAAGTCGTAGCCGACGAGGTTGGCGCCCCGGACGTTGAACGCCCCGACGCGAGAGCCGGTGGAGCCCGCCTTGGGCCGGAACACGAGCCCGGCCGGCACGGCTTCCGTCTCGCACAGGAACTCGACGATCACCTTGACGCCGTCGACATCGCGCGCCCACCGGAAGCCCGGCGACCTCGGGTCGAAGTGCGACTTCTCGAGGTTGTCCTGGAGCGTGCGGTACGTCTCTGGCGTCTCCTCACCGAGGGCCAGACCGACGACGAGGTCGACGTCGGTCGTACCGACGTGCGCGCGTGCGCCCGCGGGGAGCTCGCCCACCAGGTACCGGGGAGCGAGACCGCCGACGAGGTAGATGCGCTCCCGCCACGGGCCGAGGTCGCCGAGGAGAGTGACGAGCGCGCGCTCGCACCGGGCGGTGGTCGCCTCGTCGTAATCGGTGAAGTGACCGCGGCTCAAAATCCGATGACCTCCTGCCGGAGCCTCTCGGCTTGCTCGCGGCCCCGGCGCGGGTCCCTGCGCAGGTCGTAGAACAGCCGGACGGGGTTGACCGTCCACGCGCCTTCGACCTGCCGGCGGAAGGCCAGGGGCTCGTCCCCGTTGCCCTGCACGAGCACGAGGTTCGAGCCGGTGTCGACGATCTCGCCGCCGGTGGCGGTGACGGCTTCGTCCAGGGAGGCGCGGGGGTCGACCCAGACCTCGGACACCGGAATGGCGGTGACGAACGGCGCGACCAGCGCGGCCGCCGCGACGCCTGTCACTGCGTGCTCGACGCCGGCGGCGGCGAGGCTCGCGCTCACGGCGCCGGCGAGCTCGCGGGGATCCCGAGCGAGCCGGTACGCGCGGACCCGCCGCACCCCGCGGTCCGCGTTCTCCTCCGCCCAGAGATCGAGCAGCGCGGTGGGGTCGGCGAGCCGGCGCACCCGCCGGGGCCCGGCTCCTTCGGCGCCGACGAGGCCTTCGCGCTCGAGGCGGGCGAGCACGCGATGCGCGAGCCCGAGCGAGACGTGCGCCTCGCCGGCGAGGTCCTGCACCTTCCAGTCGCGCGCGGGGTCGAGGAGCAGCGCCTGTGCCGCCACCCCGGCCTTGCCGGCCAAGCGGGCCTGCGCGCGGGGCGCCGGGCGCTCTCGCTGCCGTCGCCGCCCCTCCGTGTGGAGGACGAGGCCGGGGAGCTCGACGTGCGCGTTGCCGAGCCCGTCGACGACGGCGACCCCGTGGCGCTCGAGGATCTCGCGTGCCTCGGCCGTCGTCGCCGCCGCCACGACGAGGAGGTTGGTCGCCGGCGCGGCCTGCGCTTCCCGGACCAGCTGCCACGCGGTAGCGGCGTTGGCCTGTCGCCGCACCGCCAGCGCCACCGGCTCCGACGCCGGGCCGAACCGGACGACGGTGTGCTCCGCGTCGCCACGGCCGGCGCCGGCGGCCTCGACTGCCACTCCGGGGACGTCACGTAGGATCCGCAGGGCCTCGGGCCCGAGGTCTCCCCGGATCTTCACGAGTTCGGCGTTTTTCACAGTGACTGTGAAGATAGCCTCTGGAGTGAAACAAGGCAACCCGTGATCAAGCTGATCTGCTTCGTGAAGCGCAACCCGTCGCTCTCGGTCGAGGAGTTCCACGACCACTGGCGCGGCCAGCACGCCCGGCTGATCCGGGAGACGCCGGGCGTCGCCGACCGCATCGTGCGGTACGAGCAGA
>DATFVT010000416.1:0-9137 GCA_035260105.1 Acidimicrobiia bacterium | reverse complement strand
TCGGCGGGCTCCAGGTCCGGTACCTCGAGGCGGGCCTTGAGCTCGACGAGCAGGCGCTGGGCCGTGCGCTTCCCGACCCCGGGCACGAGCGTCAGCGCGTCGAGGTCGTCGTCGACGAGGGCGCGGCGCAGGACGCCGGGCGAGTGCACCGAGAGGATCGCGAGCGCGAGCTTCGGGCCCACGCCGTTGGCGGCGATCAGCGCCTCGAAGGTGTCGCGCTCGTCGCGGCTCGGGAAGCCGAACAGGACCATCGCGTCGTCGCGCACGTGGAGGTGCGTGAACAGCATCGCGGGCGTGCCCGGCTCGAGGTTCGGGATCGCGTTGAGGGGAACGAACGCGCGATAGCCGACGCCGCCCACCTCGACCAGCACCTCGCCGGCCGCGGAGCGCTCGAGGACCTCGCCGCGCACCGACCCGATCACCGTCCCGCTTCCTTCGCCAGCGCGGCGCCGACGGCGCGGGTCAGCCCGTCGGCGGCCGACCCGTCGGCGGCGAGCGCGCGGTGCAGGCCGGCGGAGCCGAGATGGCACACGGCAAGGCCCAACGCGTCGGCGGCGTCGGCGGGCCGTGGCGCCCGGTCGAGCGAGAGCAGCCGCGCCACCATCGTCTGCACCTGCGCCTTGTCGGCGGTGCCGTCGCCGGTGACGGCCAGCTTCACCTCGTTCGGGCTGTAGTGGAAGACGGGCACGCCCGCGCGGCCGGCGACGGCGAGGGCGAGCCCGCTCGCCTGCCCGACGGACATGGCCGTCCGCGTGTTGACCTGGAACAGCACCCGCTCGACCGCGAGCGCGCACGGGCCCACGTCACGTACGAGGTCGTCGAGCTCGCGCTCGAGGACGGCCAGCCGGGCCGGCAGCTCGTCGGCGGGCTCGGTGCGGATGACGCCGAACGCCCGGGTGACGAGCGCTCCCCCGGGGCCCCGCGCCACCGCGCCGTAACCGCAGCGCGACACACCCGGGTCGATGCCGACCACCGGGCCGGCGGCGTCGAACATGGGTTCGAGGTTACGGGCGCGGGTGCGGCCGGTGGTGGACCCCTGCGGTCAGCGCAGCAGCAGGATCAGCACGACCACGACGACCACGACGATCACGGCCAGCACGGGGATCAGGCGCTTCAGGACCGGTGCGCCCGCGGTGCGCAGCAGGTCGACGGGCTCGGCCTCGGGCGCGTCGATCGTGCGCGGGCCCTCCGAGGCAGCCGGTGCGGCGGACGTCGACGGGATGGACGCGGCCGGCCCGGCCGACGCGGTGGAGGAGGTGGACGCGGACGGGGTGGAGGGGGTTGACGGGGTGGGAGCTGCCGGTGCCGCATCGGGGTTCGAGCCCGACAGCACGTCGCGCTCGAGGTTGTCCACGAACTGGCCCAGCAACTTGCTCGACACGTCGCCGATCACGCCCCGCCCGAACTGCGAGACCTTGCCGGTGATCGTCACGTCGCTGTCGATCGTGACGCGCGTGCCGGCCTCGTCCGGGACGAGGACGGCCGTGACGGTGGCGGACGCATTGCCCTGCCCGCGGGTGTCGCGACCTTCGGCCCGGATCACGGCGCGGTGGTTGGCCTCGTCCTTCTCGGTGAAGTGCGCCTTGCCCTTGTACTGCGCAGTGATCGGACCGACCTTGACCTTGACGATGCCGCGGAACTCGTCGCCCTCGACCTCTTGGAGCTGTGCGCCGGGCATGCACGGCGCGATGCGCTCGACGTCGGTGAGCACGCGCCAGGCCTCCTCGACGGGAACGTCGACCCGGAACTCGTCCTGGATGTTCATCGGTCCTCCCCCCGGCCGAGCGCGCCCTCGGCGGCATTCAGGTCATCGAGCGTATCGACGTCGGCGGCGCTGCCCGTGCCAGTGCAGTCGACCTCGACCACGGCCTCGCCGCCCAGCAGCGCGCGAGCACCGACGTCGCCGTCGAGCTGGCGCGCCTCGCCCCACACCGGACGCGCCAGCAGGACGGGGTTCTGTCGCTGCCCGCGGTACGTCGCCACCGCCAGCGTCGCTCCCCCTCGATACGCCTCTGCGAGCCGCCGGTAGGCGTCCGCACCGACCAGCGGCTGGTCGGCGAGCCCGATGCACACCGCACCCACCTGCGCCCAGGGGTCCAGCGCCTCGAGGGCGGCGCGCAGCGACCGCGCGATCCCGCGTCGCCACCGGCGGGCGCGCACGACCATCACGCCCTCGGGAGCCGCGCCGCTCACCGCCTTCCCGCGGTGGCCGACGACGAGCACAACCGGGCGCAGACCGCTGTCGGTGGCGGCGTCCAACGCCCACGACACCAACGGACGACCATGCAGTTCGACCAGTGGCTTGGGAACGTCGCCCCCGAGGCGCGACCCGCGGCCGGCGGCGAGGACCGCGATCGCGACGTCCGACGGTGTCAACCCGACGCGACTTCGAGCGCGCGCCGGACGAGGACACGCGCGAGGTGCTCTCGGTACTCGGGTGTCGCGTTGATGTCGGCGGGCGGCTCGGTCCCGTCCGCCGCCTGCGCGGCGGCTTCCTCGACGGATGCGCCGCCGGCGAGCGCCTCTTCGACGGCGACCGCCCGGAGCGGCGTCCCACCCATGTTCACGAGCGCGATACGCGTCGCGCCGTTCCGGACCGCCATCGCGCCGACGATCGCCCAGTCCTGCGCCCGGCGCTGGAACTTCTGGTACGAGAACCCACCCGTCGTCTTCGGCACTCGAATCTCGGTGAGCAGCTCGTCGGGCTCGAGGACGGTCTCGAGGAACCCGTGAAAGAACTCGGTCGCGCTGACGGTCCGTTCACCACCCGGTCCCCGTACGACGAACACGGCGTCGAGCGCGAGCAGCAATGCGGGCAGATCCGACGCCGGGTCGCCGTGCGCAACCGATCCGCCGATCGTTCCCCGGTGGCGCACCTGGTTGTCGCCCACCTCCCCCGCCACCGTGCGGAGCGGCGCGCAGTGCTCCGCCAGCACGTCGCTCGTCTCGAGATCGCGATGGCGGGTCAGGGCACCCACATCGACGTGCTCGCCCGCGTCGCGGACGTACGACAGGTCGCGCACTCGGCCGACGTCGACGAGCACTGCGGGGGTCGCGAGCCGCAACTTCATCAAGGGCAGCAGCGACATCCCGCCCGCGAGGAGCTTCGCCTCGTCGCCGTGCTCGGCCAGCGCGGCGACGGCTTCCTCGGCGGACCGAGCCCGCACGTAGTCGAACGGGGCCGGGATCACCGGCTCGTCTCCGCTGCGGCCAGCACCGCCTCGACGATGTTGTGGTAGCCGGTGCAGCGGCACAGGTTGCCCTCGAGGCCCAGGCGCACGTCGCGCTCGGTCGGGTCCGGGATCTCGTCGAGCAGCGACACGGTCGCCATGACCATGCCGGCCGTGCAGAAGCCGCATTGCAGCGCGTGGTGCTCGTGGAAGGCGGCTTGGACCGGGTGCAGGGAGTCGTCGGGTGCCAGGCCCTCGATCGTCGTGACGTCCGACCCATCGGCCTGGGCCGCCAGCATCGTGCACGACTTCACGGATTCGCCGTCGACGAGCACCGTGCACGCGCCGCAGGACGACGTGTCGCACCCGATCTTCGTGCCGGTGAGGCCGACCACCTCGCGGAGATATTGGACGAGCAGCGTGCGCGGCTCGACGTCGTGACCTTGCGATTGCCCGTTGACCGTGATCTCGACCTGCACTGCGCTCCTCGTGTCGCCGGACTCTAATCCGGGACTCGACGCGACCCTCGCGGCTACCCGCTGCGGTCGGGGGCGGCCCGCTCGAGCTCGACGCGCACCAGCACGCGCCGCTCGCTCTCCATCGCGGCGCGGTACTCATCCCAGTCGCGGTGCTCGCCGGACAGCGACCGGTAGTACTCGACCAACAGTTCCATCGCGTCCGGCAACGAGACGACCTCGGCGATCCCGTCGACCTGGATCCAGTCCCCGAAGAAGCCGTCGCTCAAGACGCACAGCGACGCGCGGGGATCGCGGCGCAGGTTCTTCACCTTCAGCGCGGTCTCGCGGGTGCTGACGGTGGCCCGTCCGCCGGCATCGAGCCCGCAGAGGACAGGCGAGAGCTGCGGATCACCGTTCGCGCGGCGCGTCGTCAGGACGGCGCGGTGGTTGTTACGCATGAACTCCCGGGCTGCTTCGAGATCCATGGCCTAGGCGACCACGGCCTGGAGCACGTCGTCCGGGATGTCGAAGTTCGCGTAGACGGACTGGACGTCGTCGTTGTCCTCGAGGGCGTCGACCAGGCGCACGACACCTCTCGCCGTGGCCTCCTCGGTGAGCGGCACCGTCTGGGTGGGCAGCATGGTCAGGTCGGCGCTCGTGATCGCGATCGACGCGGCTTCGATCGAGCTCCGCACGGCATGGAGGTCGGTGGGCGCGGTCGTCACGCGCCACGTATCGCCCTCGTCGACGATGTCCTCGGCGCCGGCGTCCAACGCCGCCAGCATGAGGTCGTCCTCGCCGGCGGCCTGCTTCTCGATCAGCACGACGCCCTTGCGCTCGAACTGCCATGCGACCGCGCCGGGTTCGGCGAGCGACCCGCCATTGCGGACGAAGATGTTCTTGATCTCCTGCCCGGTCCGGTTCCGGTTGTCGGTCAGGCACTCGACGTAGACGGCGACACCGCCGGCGGCGTACCCCTCGTAGCTCGCCGGCTCGTAACGAACCCCTTCGAGCTCGCCGGTGCCCCGCTTGACGGCGCGTTCGATGGTGTCGGCCGGCACCGAGCTGTCGCGCGCCTTCTGCACCATCGTTCGGAGCGTCGCGTTGCCTTCGAGATCGCCACCGCCGTCACGCGCCGCCACCTCGATCTGCTTGATCAGCTTGGCGAAGAGCTTCCCGCGCGCCTTGTCGGCCGCGCCCTTCTTGTGCTTGATGGAGTGCCACTTGGAATGTCCGCTCATGTTCCCTCACTGAGGAATCGTTGGTGGAGCCGCAGGTCACCCGACAGCTCCGGGTGGAAGCTCGCGGCCCAGGTGGTCCCCTGGCGCACCAGCACGGGATGCGCGTCGTGCACGGCAAGGACCTCGACGTCGGCCCCGACCCGGTCGATCACCGGCGCGCGGATGAACACGCCCGGAAACCCACCGTCGAGCCCGTCCACGGCCAGCCGGGCTTCGAACGACTCGCGCTGGCGGCCGTAGGCGTTGCGGACGACGGTGCAGTCGAGGCCGCCGAGCGCGGCCGGAGCGCGGACGGCGTCGCCGTCGCGCACGTCGTCGGCGAGCAGGATCAGCCCTGCGCACGTGCCGAACACCGGCAGTCGTTCGCTCAGCGCGGCGCGGAGCGGCTCGCGCAGGCCGGACGTGTCGAGGAGCTTCCCGATCGTCGTCGACTCGCCGCCGGGGATGAACAGTGCGTCGAGGCCGCCGAGATGCTCGGGCACCCGGACCTCGATCGCTTCGACGCCGAGCGCGTCGAGCACCTCACGATGCTCTCGGAATGCCCCCTGGAGCGCGAGGACTCCGGCCTTCATGACCTGGAGGGACCCGGTCGTGGGCCACGATCACCAGCCCCGCTCCGCCAGCTTCACGTCGAGCTGATCGATCTCGTCACCGCGCATTGCGCCGCCGAGACCTCGCGACACCTTGGCGACGATCGTGGGATCGGCGTAATGGGTCGTCGCCTCGACGATCGCCTTGGCACGGGTGGACGGGTCGTCGCTCTTGAAGATGCCGCTGCCGACGAACACCGCCTGCGCGCCCAGTTGCATCACGAGCGCGGCGTCGGCGGGGGTGGCGATACCGCCGGCGCAGAACAACGGCACCGGCAGCTCGCCGCGTTCGGCCACCTCGCGCACCAACTCGACGGGGGCTCGGTGGTCCTTGGCCGCCGCGAACAGCTCGGCCTCGTCGGCCACGCCGAGCCGACGGATGTCGCCCAGGATGGAGCGCAGATGACGGACGGCCTCGACGATGTTGCCGGTCCCGGCCTCACCCTTGGATCGGATCAGGCACGCGCCCTCGGCGATGCGGCGGAGCGCCTCACCGAGGTTCGTGGCGCCACACACGAACGGAACGGTGAACGCCCATTTGTCGACGTGGTGGGCCTCGTCGGCCGGTGTGAGCACCTCGCTCTCGTCGATGTAGTCGACGCCGAGCGCCTCGAGGACCTGGGCCTCGGCGAAGTGGCCGATGCGGCACTTGGCCATGACGGGGATGCTGACGGCCTGCTGGATCGACTCGATCATCGCCGGGTCGCTCATCCGGGCGACGCCACCGTCGCGGCGAATGTCGGCGGGGACCCGCTCGAGGGCCATGACCGACACCGCCCCGGCGTCCTCGGCGATGACGGCCTGTTCGGCGTCGACGACGTCCATGATGACGCCGCCGCGCAGCATCTCGGCCAGCCCGCGCTTCACCCGCGCGGTGCCCGTGCTCCGCTCGTCGACCATGCATTCAGTGTACCGACGGCCATCCCATATGCCGCCGGAGGTTCCGGCTACGAGCTCGGCGGCCCCGGAGGCGGCGCGATCACGTCGACCGCGCTGCCGATCGGCAGCAGCTCGACCCACGTCCGGCCCGGGAGGAGCTTGATCGGCTTCCCGGCGGCGTCGACGTACTGGGCCGGCTGCTCCTTCGCCGGCCGATTCCACCGGCCGCGGACGACCTTGCCCTCGCTGAACACCCACGCGTCACCCGTGCCGACGGTCTGGCCCTCGGCGGTCGGCTGTCCGACCCCGCCCTCGTAGTTCGTGAACTGGACGATCACGTTCGTCGGGGCGACCTGCTGGCCGGACTGTGCGGTGAACGGCGCCAGCCCGTAGCTGCGCTTCCACGTGCGGGAGGCGGCGTCGTAGGTGTAGGTCGGGTCGTTCGGCGGCTGGAATCCGACGCGCATGGACGCGACCGGGTCGCCGGCGAACTGTTCGTTGCCCCCGAGGTACTGGAACAGCGGCTTCGGCGGCACCGGCTGCCCGCCCTTGGCGACCAGCTCGTCGGGCCGGCCGAAGAGGTTCAGCGGCGCCCCGCGGCTGCGCTCGCGGAACATCGCGTTCCCGGCGCCCGACTCGTCCACCGCGTTGACCGGCGCCTGGCGGATCAGCTCGACGTTCTGCGGCGCGCCACCCGAGTAGGCGAACACGCCGCCGAGCGGCCACACGATGTTCGGGTCGGTCGCGCGCACGGAACGGATCGGGCCCACCTGATCGGGCAACGCCGAGTTGAAGATCGTGAGGAGCCGGGTGAGCTCGCCCTCCACGACTTCTTCGTACACGACGTCGGCGACGTCGACACCGGACTGCGGTCGCGCCGGGGCCGTGTTGTCGACCTTCACCTCGAGGGCGGGGCGCGTGACGCTGTCACCCGCGGGCGAGAGCCCGGTCAGCGGCTGCACCGCTTCCTTGGACGCGGCCTTCTTCTGCGTCTTCTTGTCACCGCCGCCTCCGCAGGCGGCGAGCACGAGCGACAGCGCCGCCACGGCGGCGACCGCCTGGACGACGAGCGTGGTACGTCGGCGCACTACATCTCCTTCAGGATCCGGATCCGCTCGTCGAGCGGCGGGTGGGTGTCGAACGCTCGATTCAGCCACGACCCCTTCGAGCTCTTCGAGCCCCGGCCGTCGCCGCCACTCTCACCGTCGCCCCGATCGAGCGGCGATTCGATCCACATCTGGGCGGTGGCCCGGGTGGCGTAGTGCACGACGGCCTGGTCGTCCTTGAGCTTCTCGAGCGCCGCGATCAGCCCGGGAGGGTAGCGAGTGAGCTGGACCCCGCTGGCATCGGCCAGGAGCTCCCGCCGCCGGCTCACGGCGAACTGCATGAGCAGGGCGATGAACGGCGCGAGGACGAGGAGCGCGAACGCCAGGATCACGAGGATGATCCCGAGCCCGCCGCTGTCGGAACGGTCCCGGCGGTCGCTGCCCCCACCGAACCACAAGAACCGCAACCCTAGATCCGAGAGCAGCGCGATGGCGCCCACTGCCGTCACGGCGACGGTCGTCACCAGGATGTCGTAGTTCTTGACGTGCGAGAGCTCGTGGGCGATGACGCCCTCGAGCTCGACGCGGTTCATCTTCTCCAGCAGACCGGTGGTGACGGCGAGGGCGGCGTGCTTCGGGTTGCGTCCGGTCGCGAAGGCGTTCGGCGCCGGGTCGTCGACGACGTACAGCCGCGGCTTCGGCAACCCGGCCGCGATGCAAAGGCCTTCGACGAGGTTGTGGTACCGCTGGTACTCGGGGCCTTCGGCCGGCTTGGCGCGGCTGGCGGCGAGAGCCACCCGGTCGGAGTAGTAGTACGAACCCCAGGCCATCGCGATGGCGAACACGATCGCGATCGCGACGCCGATCGCCCCGAAACCCAAGAGGTAGTTGAACGCGAGTGCGGCGGCCGCGATGAGCGCGACGAAGAAGAAGAGCAAGACGAACGTGCGTCGCTTGTTCTTCCCGATCTGCTCGTACACGAGCGACCGCTAGAACTGCACCCGGACCGGCCCCGTCGCCTCGGGCTCTCCCTCGAAGTACTCGCGCTTCTCGAAGTTGAACATCCCGGCGATGACGTTGCGCGGGAAAGTCTGCAGCTTGTTGTTATACGAGAGCACCGAGTCGTTGTAGAACTGGCGCGCGTAGGCGACGCGGTCCTCGGTCGAGGTCAGCTCCTCCTGCAGTGACAGGAAGTTCTGGTTCGCCTTGAGGTCCGGGTACGCCTCGGCCACCGCGAACAGGCTCTTCAGCGCTCCGCTCAGCACGTTCTCGGCCTCGGCCTGCTGCTGCGGGCCCTGGGCGTTGATGGCGTTGGCGCGTGCCTGCGTGACCTGCTCGAAGACGCCCCGCTCGTGCGCGGCGTATCCCTTGACCGTCTCGACGAGGTTGGGGATCAGGTCGTAGCGGCGCTTCAGCTGCACGTCGATCTGCGACCACGCGTTGTCGATCCGGTTCCGGAGCCGGACGAGCCCGTTGTAGCTCAGGATGAAGGCGAGAACGATGAGGACGACGATCACGCCCACGATGATGGCGACGATCACGTGAATGCTCCTGCCTGGGAGACGACGAGTCGCACTCTACCGTCCGGCCCGGCGGCGGCCCCCTCGGCCGGGTCCGCCGGTGCCCGCCTCAGGCCCCGGTGAGCTGCTCGGGCTCGATCACGATCGTGACGCGCTCCTCACCCGGCTGCCGGAACGGGTACCGCTCCTTGCCGAGATACTTCTGGGCGAGGTGGTCGATGTCGGCGTCGGCG
>DATFVT010000415.1:0-5083 GCA_035260105.1 Acidimicrobiia bacterium | reverse complement strand
TCGACCTCGTCGCCGGACCGGGACGCGGTGAGCGTCCCGCTGCGCGTCTCGAACCGCACCGCCGTGTCCGGCGCAAGACGGCGGGTGTCCCAGAGCACGTGGGCGCTGGCCAGGGTGGCGTGACCGCACAGCTCGACCTCGACCGTCGGCGTGAACCATCGCAGCCCGAACCGCCCGGGGTAGTCGCCGTCGAGCGGGTGGACGAACGCCGTCTCCGACAGGTTCATCTCCGCCGCGACGGCCTGCATCCACGCCGGGTCGGCCGGCCGCTCGAGGAGACACACGGCGGCGGGGTTGCCGGTGAACGGGCCGGACGCGAACGCGTCGACCTGGAACAGGGGCGTGCCCACGCCGGGCTACTCGATGACGATCAGGACGTCGCCCGTGCCGACGGTGTCACCGGCGGCGACGCGGACCTCCTTGACGGTCCCGCCCTGCTCAGCGTTGATGTGGTTCTCCATCTTCATCGCCTCGAGCACGAGCAGCGCCTGACCGGGCTCGACCGTCTCTCCCGCACCGACGAGCACCTTCACGATCGTTCCCTGCATCGGCGCGCTGATGGTGCCCCCGCCGGCGCCGCCCCCGCCGGCCGAGAGCTTGGGCTTGCTGACGCGGCCGCCGCGTGGCGCGCCACCCGCGCCCCCCTCGCCGGCGGCCGGCGTCTCCGGCAGCCAGACCCGCACCGAGAACCGCTTGCCGTCGACCTCGACGGGGATCGTGCGCTCCGCGAGCGGCGTCGCCTCCTCCGCCTCGTCGCCCGCGTCGGCGGCGACGGGCGCCGGCTGCGGGACCGCGCCGGCGAGCGACGCCGGGTCGACCTCCTCCTCGACCCATCGCGTCGAATGGTTGCCGGCGACGAAGTCGGGATGACTCAGGAGGACGACGTCGGCGGGCACGGTCGTGCGCACCCCGCCCACCTCGAGCTCCCGCAGCGCCCGCAGCATCCGTTGGATCGCCGCGTCCCGGTCGGCGCCCCACACCACGAGCTTGCCGATCAGGTTGTCGTAGAACTGCGAGATCGTGTCGCCTTCGTCGTAGCCCCCGTCCCAGCGCACGCCGGGACCGCTGGGAACGCGCAGCCGCGTGATCGTGCCGGGTGACGGGAGGAACTTCTTCGCCGGGTCCTCGGCGTTGATGCGGCACTCGATCGAGTGGCCGCGGCGTTCGATGGACTCCTGCGTGAACGACAACCGGTCGCCGGCCGCTACGCGCAGCTGCTCGTCGACGAGGTCGAGCGAGGTGACCATCTCGGTGACGCAGTGCTCCACCTGCAAGCGGGTGTTCATCTCGAGGAACCAGAAATCGCCGTCCTGGTACAGGCACTCGACCGTGCCGGCGTTCACGTAGCCGCACGCCTTGGCGACCTTCACGGCCGCTTCGCCCATGGCGGCGCGCAGGTCGTCGGAGAGCCCGGGCGCCGGCGTCTCCTCGATCAGCTTCTGGTGCCGGCGCTGCGTGGAGCAGTCCCGCTCGCCCAGCCAGACCACGTTGCCGTGCGTGTCGCCGAAGATCTGGATCTCGATGTGGCGAGGGCGCGTCAGGTAGCGCTCGAGGTACGTCTCGGGCCGTCCGAAGTACGCCTGGCTCTCGCGGGCGGCGGAGTCCAACGCCGACTGCGCTTCGTCGGGGCCGTCGACCACCTTCATGCCCCGCCCGCCCCCGCCGAAGGCGGCCTTGATCGCGACCGGCCAGCCGTGCTGTTCGCCGAACTCCACGACCGCGTCGGCGCTCGTGACCGGCTCGAGGGTCCCCGGCACCGCCTCGACACCCGCCGACGCCGCCGCCGTGCGCGCCGAGATCTTGTCGCCCATCACCTCGATGGCATCCGGCGGCGGGCCGATCCAGGTCGTGCCGCGCTCGCTGACGGCGCGGGCGAAGTCGGCGTTCTCGGCGAAGAACCCGTAGCCGGGGTGCACCGCCTCGGCGCCGCTGCGCGCGATCACGTCGACGATGGCGTCGGTGTTCAGGTAGCTCTCTGCCGCCGTCTGACCGCCGAGCGCGTACGCCTCGTCGGCGTACCGCACGTGGGCGGCGTCGCGGTCGAGGTCCGAGTACACCGCGACGGTCGAGACACCGAGCTCGCGGCACGTGCGCATGACGCGGATCGCGATCTCGCCTCGGTTGGCGACGAGCACCTTGCTGAAGGGCGGGGTCGGCACGAACGGCTCCTCGGGTGCCTCGACGGTGGCCGTATCCTACGGGCGATGCCCGACGGCGAGGCGATCGAGCGGGCGCACGAGGTTCGCTGGTTCGACTCCCTCGACTCGACGAACCGGTACGTGCTCGACGAGGCGCGCCGGGGGGCGCCCGAGGGTCTGGTGGCGGTCGCCGACTTCCAGACCGCGGGTCGGGGGCGGCGGGGGCGGGGTTGGGTGGCGCCGCCGGGAGCGTCGCTCCTCGTGTCCGTCTTGTTGCGGCCTTCGCTGGCGCCGGAGCGGACGCCGCTCGTCTCGATGGCGTGCGCGGTGGCGATGGCCGAGGCGATCACGCGCGTCGCCGGGTTCGCGCCCGGGGTGAAGTGGCCCAACGACCTCGTCGCGCGCGATCGCAAGCTGGCGGGGATCCTCGCGGAGCGCGATGGCGAGGCTGTGGTCGTCGGCGCCGGCGTGAACGTCGAGTGGCAGGAGTTCCCGCCGGAGCTCGCCGATGTCGCCACCGCGTGCAACCTCGAAGCCGGCCGCGCCGTCGATCGGCGGGCCCTGCTCGACGCGTTCCTCGCCGAGCTCGACGCCCGGTACGCCGACCTGGACGCCGTCACCGCCGAGTACCGGTCGCGTCTCGCGACGCTCGGTCGGAGGGTCCGCGTCGAGCGATCGAGCGACGCGCTCGTGGGCCACGCCGTCGACGTCGGGGACGCCGGCCAGCTGCTCGTCGAAGCCGGTGGAGGCGACGTGGTCGAGGTGCACGTCGGCGACGTTGTCCACCTGCGCGACGCCTGACGCCCGCGTCGCCGCGATCACGGATCCGGGTTGCGCGCGATCAGCTCCGTCAGCAACGCCGCCAGCTTCTCGCTGGTGGGGCCGGGGGCGGTGGGCAGGGCTCGACCGTCGACGCGCCCGATGGGCTGCACCTCACGCGTCGAGGACGTGAGGAACGCCTCGTCCGAGTCGCGGAGCGCCTGGGGCCCGAGGACCCCCTCGTCTGCCGGCACGCCGTTCTCGGCGCACAGCTCGAGGACGAGCGCGCGCGTCACGCCCAGGAGGCACCCGGCGTCGGGGGGCGGGGTGCCGACGACGCCGTCACGGATCACGAACAGGTTCGAGCCCGTCGCCTCGCACACCTCCCCGCGTGTGTTGAGGAAGACGGCCTCGCCGGCATCACGCTCCCGGGCGTAGGCGAGGGCGCGGACGTTCTCGGCGTACGACGTCGTCTTCAAGCCCGCGACCGCGCCGTTCTCGTTGCGGCTCCACGGCACGATCACGACGTCGACCGTCGGCGGCCACGGCGCCGCCGGCGCCGCGACGACGATCACCGTCGGGGGCCCGTCGCCGCGCTCCGAGCCGAGGGGAGAGGGGCCGCCGGTGATCGTCAGCCGCACCCGGCCCGCGGTCACGCCGTTGGCGGCGAGGACGGCATCGACCGCCGTGCGCAGCTCCGCCGATTCGGGCACCGCGAGCCCGAGCCCGGCGGCCGAGCGGACGAGTCGCCGATGGTGGCGCGTCCAGGCGAACGGGATGCCGTCGTAGACGCGCAGGGTCTCGAAGACGCCGTCGCCCACCGTCAGCCCGTGGTCGAAGGGCGAGACCGCCGCCTCGCCGGCCGAGACGAGCTCGCCGTCGAGCCACAGCACCGGATCGCTCACCGGGGGGCACCCGCCAGCGCCTGGCCGCGCTCGGCGGCGGGTGCGGCGCCGGCCGCGCGGAGCAGGCGCGCCGCCTTGAGCTCGGTCTCGGTCCATTCCGACGCCGGCTGCGAGTCGGCGACGATCCCGGCGCCGACACCGAGGTGCGTGCACCCGTGCGCCACGGTGAACGTGCGGATGCCGACGTTGAGGTCGCCGCGCTCGCATTCGGTGTCGAACCAGCCCACCGCGCCGCAGTACACACCCCGTCGCACGGGCTCGAGGTCCTCGATCATCTGCAGGACGCGCGGCTTGGGCGCGCCCGTGACCGACGCGGGCGGGAAGGTGGCGCGCACCAGCGTGCCGACGCCGGTGCCGCGGCGCCGACGTCCGCGCACCGTGCTGACGAGGTGATGGAGACCGGGATGCGCCTCGACCGCGCACAGGACGGGGACGACGACCGACCCCGGCTCGCAGACGCGACCGAGGTCGTTGCGCGCCAGGTCGACGATCATGACGTTCTCGGCCCGGTCCTTGTCGCTGGCGCGCAGCGCTGCGGGATCGGTGCCCGTCCCCTTGACGGGGCGGGTCTCGACGTCGGGTCCGCGCCACGACAAGAACCGCTCCGGTGACGCCGAGACGACGGCCACGGCCGACACGTCCGGCACGTCGCCGAAGCGCACGAACGCGCCGTGCGGCGACGGGTTGGCGCGCTCGAGCGCGGCGAAGAGCGCCACGGGGTCGACGGTCCCGGCGGACGTCAAGCGGCGCGTGAGGTTGACCTGGTAGCAGTCGCCGGCGCCGATGTGCTCGCGAATCGTCGCCACGCCCGCCTCGAACTCGTCCCGGTCGAGACTCGAGCGCCATCGCGACCGCGGCAGCGAATCGGGCGCCTGCGGCCGGCTCCGTGACGAGTCGACCGCGCCGGCGAGGAGGCGGCACGCGCCCCCGTCACCGTGCAGCTCCGGCCGCCCGGACATCGGGTCGAGGACGACGCGAGCGGGGAAGCGGGCGAGGACCAGGTCGGGCAGGCCGGTATCGCCGTGCGCCCCCGCCGTGCTCCGAAGGGGCGAGACCCGCTCCACCGCTCCGCCCAGCTCGTACGCGAGGAACCCGGCCCACCACCCCGGCGGGAGCCGGTCGAGGCGCTCGAAGGCGGCAGATCCCCGGGCGACCACCACCGCATCGGGCTCGGCGGCGACGACGAAGCGCCGGCCGTCCCGCACGACGACGGCGTCGACGGAGGTCGGCAGGGCGGCGAGCACGGCCGCGGCACTCGGAGACGCACCGGAGAGCACCACG
>DATFVT010000414.1:0-2957 GCA_035260105.1 Acidimicrobiia bacterium | reverse complement strand
CGGGCGTGCGCGCGTGCGCGGCTGACGATCGCGGTATCGGATGCCGACCGCCGCCTGCTGGCCGCCGCGGCGCCGGGTGCCCGCGTTCGCGCGGTGCCGACCGGCGTGGACGTCGACTACTTCTCGCCCGACGGGATCGCGGAGGTCCCGGGCCGGCTCGTCTTCACCGGCTCGATGGACTGGTACCCGAACGAGGACGGGATCGTACACTTCATCGACGCCGTGCTGCCACGGATCCGGCGCTCGGTGCCGGCGGCGAGCCTGACGGTGGTCGGGCGCAATCCGTCGGACCGGCTTCGCAGCGCGGCGGCCGCGGCCGGCGTTCAGGTCACCGGTCTGGTCGACGACGTCCGGCCGCACATGGCCGAGGCGGCCGTGTACGTGGTGCCGCTCCGGATCGGCGGCGGCACCCGGCTCAAGATCTTCGAGGCGCTCTCGATGGCCAAGGCGGTCGTCTCGACGGCGGTCGGTGCCGAGGGGCTCCCGCTCGCGCCGGGCCGCCATTTCCTCCAAGCCGACGATCCAGCGGCGTTCGCCGACGCGGTCACGTCGCTCCTGCGCAATCCCGCACGGCGCCACGCGATCGGCGCGGCGGGTCGGGGCCTGGTCGAGGCGCGGTACTCGTGGTCGAAGGTCGTCGACGAATTCGAAAACCAGTGTGGAGAGGTGCTCCGCGATGCGAGTTAGCGTGTTCGGTCTCGGGTACGTGGGGTGCGTGACAGCGGCTTGCCTGGCGAAGGCAGGCCATACGGTCGCGGGCGTGGACGTGAACGCCGAGAAGGTCGCGATGATCAACGCGGCGACCTCACCGATTGTCGAGCCCGGGCTTGCCGAGCTGCTGCGGGAGGTGGTGGGGAGCGGGCGCCTGCGGGCGACGACGTCGAGCGACCAGGCCATCGGCGACTCTGACGTCTCGCTGATCTGCGTCGGCACGCCCAGCCGGCGAAACGGCGGCATCGACGTCGACGCGGTCGTGCGCACCGGCCAGAGCATCGGTCAAGCGGTGCGCAAGCGCGCGGAGCCGCACACGGTCGTGCTGCGGAGCACCGTGCTCCCGGGGACGGCCGAGCAGTACCTGGTGCCGGCGCTGCTGGCCGGCGCCGGCGGCCGCGCGGCAACCCGGGTCGCCGTGAATCCGGAGTTCATGCGCGAGGGCTCGTCGCTCAGCGACTTCACGCGGCCGCCGATGACCCTGGTCGGCTGTGGCGACCCGGCGACGGCGGAGGTCGTGCGGCTGCTCTACGAGAGCGTTCAGGCGCCGTTCGTGCACACCTCGATCCGCACGGCGGAGATGGTCAAGTACGCCGCGAACGCCTACCACGCGCTCAAGGTGTGCTTCGCCAACGAGATGGCCGACGTCTGCGCTGCGCTCGGGGCGGACGGCAACGAGGTCATGCGCGTGTTCGCCCTGGACCGCAAGCTCAACGTGTCCGAGGCCTACCTGAGGCCGGGCTTCGCCTTCGGCGGCTCCTGCCTGCCGAAGGACTTGCGCGCGCTGCTCCACGCCGCGCGCGTGGCCGACGTGTCGTCTCCGGTGCTCGGCTCGATCTTGCCGTCCAACGAGGGCCAGGTGCGCCGCGGCGTCGACGCGGTGCTGGCCTCGCGGCGCCAGCGGATCGGCGTGGTCGGGCTGTCGTTCAAGGCGGGGACCGACGATCTCAGAGAGAGCCCGATGGTGGCGCTCGTCGAGACGTTGATCGGCAAGGGATGCGACGTCAGGATCCTCGACCGCAACGTCGCCACGGCCCGTCTCGTGGGCGCGAACCGCCGCTACATCGAGGAGGAGATCCCCCACATCGCGTCGCTGATGTGCGCGAGCGCGGAGGCGCTCCTGGCTCACGCCGAGGTCATCGTGGTCGGCAACGCCTGCGAGGACGCGAACGAAGTGCTGGCGGCGGCTCGACCGGACCACGTGACCGTCGATCTCACCCGGGGCCACGCGACGCGAACGATGCCGCGTGGCGGAGGCGGCGGTTGAGGCTGCGACCGGCCACGCGGGCGATCGCACTGGCCTCGCTGCTCCTCGGTCCTGCCCTGTCCGCCGCCATCCCGGCGCCAGACGTGGCGCAGCCGCCGGTCGCGGTCGTCGATACCTCGGCGGTGGAGCCGGCGGGGCGCACCATCACCGTGCCGAGCGTCGGAGATCTGCAGTCCGCGCTCGACGCCGCCCGGCCGGGCGACGCCGTCGAGCTGGAGCCCGGCGCCGTCTATCGCGGCCCGTTCACCCTGCCCAAGAAGTCCGGCGCGGGCTGGATCGTGGTGCGGACCGCCGGTGAGGCGGGCGCCGCCGCCGCGGGAACCCGGGTCGATCCCGGTCAGGCGCGCCGCATGGCGAAGCTCGTGGCGGCGTCGGGGGCGGTCGTGAAGACCGCGCCGGGCGCGCATCACTACCGTCTGAGCGGCGTGGAGATCCGGCCGACCGACGGTACGTTCCTCTACAACCTGGTCGAGATCGGCGGCGCGGAGACCTCGCCGGACCAATTTCCCCACCACGTGATCATCGAGCGCTGCGTTCTCCGTGGCGACCCCAAGCGGGGGACGCGCCGCGGCGTCGCACTCAACGGCATGCACACGGCGGTGATCGATTCCCACATCGCCGACATCAAGGAAGCGGGCAACGATTCGCAGGCGATCGCCGGCTGGAACGGGCCGGGCCCGTTCAAGATCGCGAACAATTACCTCGAGGGCGCCGGCGAGAACGTGATGTTCGGCGGCATCGATCCCTCGATCCGCGATCTCGTGCCCGCCGACATCGAGGTTCTCGGCAACTACATGACGAAGCCCCTGGCCTGGAGGGTGGGGGACCCCGCCTACGCGGGCACCGCGTGGACGGTCAAGAACATCTTCGAGCTGAAGAACGCCCGCCGCGTGCGCGTCGAGGGCAATCTGTTCGAGCACAGCTGGGTCCAGTCGCAGATCGGCTTCGCGATCGTGTTCACCGTGCGCAATCAGGACGG
>DATFVT010000413.1:0-4065 GCA_035260105.1 Acidimicrobiia bacterium | reverse complement strand
AACTCGCTGAGCGCGCCGGCCATCGCGGCGATCCTTCCGACCCTGGTCCCGCGAGAGGATCTCCCGGGCGCCGTCTCGTTGCAGTCGGTGCAGATGAACCTGTCCCGGGTCATCGGTCCCGCCATCGGCGCCGTCATCTACTCGCAGTTCAGCGCCGCACCCGTCTTCGCGATCAATGCCGGTACGTACCTGTTCGCCGTGGCCGGCGTCGTCCTCGCCCACTACCGGCAGTACGCGCCCGGCGAGGTGGAGGAGACGGGGCTGGCGCGGCTCCTGTCGGGGTTCCGGCTGGCGGCGCGTGACCCGCTCATCCGCCGCATCCTCACGACGCTCGTGCTGTTCTCGTTCTTCTCGCTCACGTTCGTGGGCCTCATGCCGGCGATCGCGGCCGACAACTTCGGCATCCGGCCCAAGAGCGTCGAGTACGGGCTCCTGTACGCCGTTTTCGGCCTCGGCGCGGCGGCCGGCGCGATCAGCGTCGGCACGCTGTTCGCCGGCCGGTCGAAAGCCCCGATCCCGCGCGTCGGGTTGGTCGTCTTCGCCGGCCTGGTCACGGCATTCGCGCTGGTGCGGACGGACGTTCCGGCGTACCCGCTCGGGTTCGTGCTCGGGTACTTCTACTTCCTGGTGATCACGTCGCTCGCCACGGTGCTCCAGGAGAACGTTGACGACTCGATCCGGGGCCGGATCATGGCGCTGTGGATCATGGGCTTCGGTGGGATCGTCCCCGTCGGGGTCCTGGTGGGCGGTTTCGTGGCGAGCTATACGAGTGTCACGCTGATGATGTTGATCGGCGCGGCGGCCGCGCTCCTGTTGGCGCCGTACGCCAAGCTGGACACGCTCGTCGAGTCGTCGGCGTCGACCTGAGGGGGAGCGGATGTTCGAGTGGAGTGAAGAGCACGCCATGGTGCGTGACGCGGTGCGCCAGTTCGTCGAGAACGAGATCCGCCCGCGCCGGGAAGAGCTCGAGTTCGGCGACACTCCTCCGTACGACGTGCTCCGCAAGATGTTCCAGACGTTCGGGCTCGACACGCTCGCCCGCGAGCAGTTCAAGAAGCGCATCGAACGGGAGCGGACCGCCGCGGAGGCGGCCGAGAGGGGTGTCGCCGAGGGGCGCGCGTCGGACGCCGGCGAGGAGGAGCGCTCGTCGGGAGGCGGCGGTGGCGCCATGTTCATGATCCCGATCATCGAGCTGTGCCGGTGCTCGCCGGGCATGGTCACTGCGATGGGCGTCAGCGTCGGGCTCACCGCGGCCGCCATCAACAGCAAGGGCACGATCGAGCAGAAGGAGCGCTGGGCGCTCGACCTCCTGACGCTGGACAAGATCGGCGCGTGGGCGATCACCGAGCCGAACTCGGGCTCGGACGCCTTCGGCGGCATGCAGTCGACGGCGCGTCGGGACGGCGACGAGTACGTCCTCAACGGGTCGAAGACCTTCATCACCAACGGGCCGTACGCCGACACGACGGTGTTCATCTGCAAGCTCGACGAGGGCAACGCGCCCGAGGACCGCAAGGTGCTGCACTTCGTGTTGGACAAGGGACTGCCGGGGTTCGAGCAGAGCAAGCCTCTGCGCAAGATGGGCCTGCACTCGTCGCCCACGGGTCAGCTGTTCCTGACCGACGTGCGCGTGGGGCGCGACCGGCTCCTCGGCGAGACCGAGGAGGTCTCGGGCGGCGGCGGGCGTGACGCGGCGAAGGCGACGTTCACCATGGAGCGGACGGGCGTCGCGGCGATGGCGCTGGGCATCGTCGAGCGGTGCCTCGAGCTCTGCCTCGACTACGCCAAGGAGCGCGTGCAGTTCGGGAAGCCCATCGGCGAGTACCAGCTCATCCAGCTCAAGCTGGCGCGCATGGAGGTCGCCCGCCTCAACCTGCAGAACCTCGTGTTCCGCCAGATCGAGATGCAGGCGGCCGGTCGCCAGATGACGCTCGCCGAGGCGTCGGCCTGCAAGCTCTACGGCGCGCAGGCGGCGATCGACGTGGCGCTCGAGGCCGTCCAGCTCTTCGGCGGCAACGGGTACATGGCCGAGTACGAGGTCGAGCAGCTCGCCCGTGACGCCAAGGTGCTCCAGATCTACGCCGGCACGGACGAGATCCAGGTCGGCCAGATCGCGCGGAGCCTGCTCGCCTGACGATCCCTCCGACCGTTGTCACGAAAACACCGCGCATGCGCGCGAAGTCGTGACAACGCCGCGGTGGGGCGGGCCGCGCGACGCTGTGGCCGTGCCGATCGAACCGCCGCCGACGCCGTGGCAGCTGCCGCCGGCGGAGTCGGCCGACGACACCGAGATCGCCGGTGTCGGCGCCGACCTCGAACCGGGCACGCTCCTTGCCGCCTACCGCACCGGGCTGTTCCCGATGCGCGTGGGTCGCGGGGGACCGGTGGCGTGGTGGTCGCCCGACCCGCGCGGCGTCGTGCCGCTCGACGGCTTCCACGAGAGCCGGTCGCTCCGGCGCGCCCGCCGGCGGTTCGAGATCTCCGTGGACAACGCGTTCGAGGACGTCATGCGGGCCTGCGCCGAGCCGCACCGCCCCCACGGGTGGATCGACGACGACTTCGTCGACGCCTACACGGCCCTGCACCGGCTGGGTTGGGCGCACAGCGTCGAGGCGTGGACGCCGGACGGCGTGTTGGCGGGCGGCGTGTACGGCGTCGCCTCCGGCGGCCTCTTCGCGGCGGAATCGATGTTCCACCGCGTGACCGACGCCGGGAAGGCGGCGCTCGCGGCGCTCGTCGACGTGCTGCGTGACGGCGGCGCGACGCTGCTCGACGTGCAGTGGACGACGCCCCACCTGGTGTCCCTCGGCGCCGTGGATGTCCCGCGCCCGAAGTACCTCGAGCTCCTCGCCGACGCCATCGACCGTCCCGGGCCGCGATGGTCGCCGTGACGGGCGTCGTCGAGCGCTACCTCGACGCCATCATCGGGCACGACTGGGACGCGCTCGCCGGCTGCCTCGCCGACGACGGCTTCTCTCGCGTCGGGCCCTGGGGCGACGAGTACCCCGACAAGACGGGGTACCTCGCGTTCATCTCCGACCTGATGCCGAGGCTGCCCGGCTACGAGATGCGCGTCGACCGCGTCGCCTACTCCGGTGACCAGCGCGTGGCGGTCGTCGAGCTCACCGAGACGGTCGACGTGGACGGCCGGCGCCATCCCACCCCGGAGGCGCTCGTCTTCGACCTCGACGGTGACGGCGCGCAGGGTCGCATCCGGCGCATCCAGGTCTTCATCCAGACGCTCGGCGTCGAGCCGAGGAACGTGCCCTAGACGGCCTCGTCAGCCAGTGAAGCGCGCGACCGCCTCGACGGGCTGGGCCGGCGCCGGCGGCTCCGTTGGTGGACGGAAGTCGTTCGTGACCGTCACGGTCGCGAAGACGGCGCCAGTTCCGAAGAAGACCGACTGGTTGCCCGTGCACAGCGAGTTGTTGCCGCCGGGACTGGCGGTGATCTCGCAGCCGTAGCTCACCGCCGCACCCGCGGTACCACTCTCTGTCACCGTGCAGGTCGCGCCGGCGCTGTCGATGATCACAGTCTCGGAGCCGGGGCCGGTGAACGTGACCTGCGCGGGGGACGGCGTCGCGTTCTCACACGTGATGTCGACGACGAACTGCGCACCCGGCGGCGGCGTGCCCTCGACCACCTTCGTCACGGTCAGCTGCGGCGCTTCACCGGCCGACGCCGGCCCGGCGGCGATCGAGATCGCGACCGGAACCGCCGCGAGAACCAGCAGACTCAACAGCGCGCGTCCACCCCGTCGCATCGGCGGGACCTTAACCGGCGGCGCGGTCCTTGGCGACCTCGTCGAAGGTCTCGTACTCCTCGCCGGTGTCGGCGGCGTCCTCGTACTGGATGACGCCGATCTCGGTGAACCGGTCGCGCAGCCACCCGTCGCCGGCGTCGAGGAGGCCGAGCTTCTTGCAGTTCGGGACGATCTTCGAGAACAGGGCGGCCTGGAACGGGTTGTTGCGCATCCGGCGCATGCCGAGCAGGAACTCGGTCACCGTCCGGCGGTCGACGCCCATGGTCTCCCACACGCGGTGCATCATCAGCCGGTCGCGCATC
>DATFVT010000412.1:0-2403 GCA_035260105.1 Acidimicrobiia bacterium | reverse complement strand
CGGCGGGTGCGTGCCGGTGGTCTCCAGCGTCGGCGCCACGAAGGAGACGGTGGCCGACGGCGGGCTGGTCGTCTGGGGGCCCAACGGCACCCGGAGCAACCCGTACAGCCGGGCCTGGCAGGATTTCTACGTCCAGTGCGCCCGGGCCGTGCTGTTCGAGGCCAACACCCGTCTTAGCATCCGGGCGCGGGGGCTCGAGCGGGCGAAGCGGTTGACGTGGGACATCTCCTACGAGGAGCACTGGAAACCGCTGGTCGAGGCGCTGCTGCACGGTGAGGCGCCGGCGACGGAGCCCGAGCGGGATACGGTGGCGGCGTGAAGCTCAGGAAGTGGAGCCAGAAGCGCATCGACGCGGCGCAGCAGCAGGCGAAGGCGCGCGGGTTCGACGCCTTCCTGCCGATGCGCCCGGAGGTGATCGCCGACCCCGAGCGGTACGACTTCGGCCTGACCTGCTACTGCCGGGGGGCCGACCAGCCGCCCCAGATCCTGCGGCCCGGTCGCGGGGAGTCGGCCATCTGCGCGCTGTGCGGCACGGTCTTCCACCGCTTCGCCGACGACTCGGGCACGGGGATCATCGTGCCGAAGAAGGCGGCCAACTGATGCGCGTGATCCTCGACTGCCAGCACCTGAAGCTGTACCCGGTCGGCAAACCGGGCTTCTCGGGCGGCACCGAGACGATGGTCCGCGTGCTGGCCCGCGGCCTGGCCGAGGCGGGGCACGCCGTCCACGTCGTCACGCCGGACCTGGAGGAGGACGAGCAGCGCGGCGCGAACGAGTGGTGGTGGTCGCCGAGCTGCTACCCGACCCGGGCCGACGTCGTCGTGATGGTCGGGAGCCTCGCCGGCGCCGAGCACTACGCCGGCGACGCGCTGGTCTACGCCACCAACGGCGCCGAGCTCCCCGACCGCCTCACGCCCGAGATCGCCGGCCTGGTCGCGGCCTTCCCTGTCTTCTCGGAGGTCCACGCCGACCTGCTCTGCAAGACGAACCCCGGCGTGCTCCGGGAGCGGTGCGTCGTCACCGGGCTAGGGGTGGATCTGGACGACTACGCGCCGGACCCGGTCAAGATGCCCGGCCGCATCTGGGTCGGCAACGACCCGAGCCGGGGCCTGTGGCACGTCCTAGACGTGTTCGACCTCGTGAAGAACGCGGTCCCCGACGCGACGTTACACGTCACCTACGACGTCGACGGCCTCTTCGGGAAGATGAAATGGCACCAGAACGCGCTCGCCGAGATGCTCTGGGAGTGCAAGCGCCGGCTCGCGACCACGCCGGGCGTGACGCTGCTCGGCGCGGTGGACCGACCGACGCTCGTGCGCGAGCAGTCGGAGGCGCACGTCCACGTCTGGCCCTCCGACCCGAGCAACGTCGGCACCCAGTTGCACGGGTTGTCGCAGATGGACGCCGCCGCGGCGGGCTGCGCGCTGGTGCTGTCCGACGTCGAGGCGTTCCCGGAGGTGTTCGGGGAGGCCGCGACGATCTTCCCGACGATCGGGACGTTCGTCCCGACGCCCGAAGGCGAGGGCTACCGGATCGACGCCCAGGACTACGCCGACCGCGTGGTCGAGCTGATGCAGGACGCGGAGCAGTGGGCCGACGCGAGCCGGCGCGCCCGCCGACTCGCCGAGCGCAACACCTGGGAGGAGTGCGTCGGGAACTGGCTCCTGCTGCTCGACCGGATCGAGGCGGCGCGGACGGAGGCGGCGGAGTGAGTGCGACCGCGTGGCCGGGCTGGAGCCTGAACCTCTCCTACGAGGCCCGGATCGGCGCCCTGATCCTCGGCGTCCACAAGGACGGCAAGCGCGACCCCGAGGCCGCCTTCCAGATCCCGCTCTCGACGATCCTCCGCGACCTCAAGATCCCGCCGGAGGCGTTCCGCGCCGCCGCCCTGCAGGCGCAAAAACCCAACGACGACGCGCTCGACGTCGAGGCCGTCCACCGCGCCGCCGTCCCCGAGGACTGCACCGGGCTGACCGTGCTGGATATCGGCGGGTACCACGGCAAGATCGCCAAGCTGGCGCTCGACCGGGGCGCGGCGCGGGCGGTCTGCCTGGACAGCGCGCAGTACACGCACTACGGGTGGGAGAAGCCGCAGCCGCTACCGGGGGTCGAGTACGTCACGGCCGACGTGCTCGACTGGCACGAGCCCTTCGACGTGGTCGTGAACTTCAACGTGATCTACCACGTGACCGACCCCTGGCGCTACCTCGAGCACCTCCACTCGATCACCAAACGCGAGATGCTGATCTGCTCGCTCGTCGTTTGGGACGACCGTGCGATCTGGGAAATCTACGATCCCTTCGAAGTCAACCCGACCGACGACACCGTGTACTGGGGGCCGTCCGAGGCAGGGCTTCGGAAACTCCTGAAACTCACGGGCTGGACCGACGTGCAAGAGGTCGG
>DATFVT010000411.1:0-2372 GCA_035260105.1 Acidimicrobiia bacterium | reverse complement strand
GTCCTGCGGTTGAAGGAGACCGATCGCGCCCTCGCCCTCACGACGGACGGCAAGGGTCGCTTCTGCCGCCTGGACCCCCGGACCGGGGGCAGGCTCGCGGTGCTGGAGGCGGCGCGCAACGTCGCTTGCGTCGGCGCCCGTCCCCTCGCTCTCGTCAACTGCCTCAACTTCGGAAACCCCGAGCACCCCGAAGTCATGTGGCAGTTCACCGAGGTGGTCGAGGGGATGAGCGAGGCGTGCGCGGAGCTCGAGGTCCCGGTCGTTGGGGGCAACGTCAGCTTCTACAACGAGTCCCTCGGAAGCGACATCGACCCGACGCCGGTCGTCGGCCTGCTCGGCCTGATCGACGAGCTCGACGACCGCCCGCCTCCCGCCGCGCTCGCGCCGGGTACCCGCGTCGTCGTATTGGGCGAGACGGACGTGGAGCTGGGCGGGTCCGAGTGGGCGACCGTCGTCCACGGCCTCGACGGCGGGATGCCACCCCGCGCCGACCTCGCCGCCGGCCTGAGGCTGCACGAGCTCGTGCGCGCGCTGGTCGCCGGCGGGCTCGTCGACGGCGTGCACGACTGCGCCGAGGGCGGGCTCGCCGTCGCCCTGGCCGAGATGGCGATCGCAGGGGCCTGCGGGTTCGACGTCACGATCGGCGGCGCGGCCGAGTGCTTCTCCGAGTCCGCCTCCCGCGTGGTGGTCGCGGTCGATCCCGCCCTCACCGACGACGTGATGGCGCGGGCGGCCGCAGCCGGCGTTCCCGCGGCCGACGTCGGCGAGGCACGCGGCGACCGCCTGCTGGCGCGCGGCGCGTTCGACGTCGCATTGTCCGACGCCACCGCGACGTGGCGCGATGCCATCCCGAGCGCGCTCGGCGCCGTCGTCCCCGCGTCCTAGCGGAGGCGGGATTCCAGCTCGCCCAGGTACTCGTCCGGGACGCGCAAGTCGCCCCGTCCGACGCCGACGGACAGGCCGGGCTTGTTCTCGCCGTGGTAGTCGGACCCGCCCGTCGGCGCGAGCCCGTGCCGCCGCGCCAGCTCGTGGAGCGGCGCCCGTTCGTCCGGGGTGTAGGCGCCGTACTCGCACTCGAGCCCGTCGAGCCCGGCGCCGGCGAGCCGGCCGACGAACTCGTCGAGCGCGCCACCGGCCAGTCCCAGCGAGCCCGGGTGCGCGACCGCGCACACGCCCTCCGACCCGTGTGTCAGCTCGATCGCGTCCTCCGGCGTCAGCCGATCACGCTCGAAGTACGCCGGCTGTCCCTTTCCCAGCCACACGTCGAACGCCTCCTGGATCGAGCCGACCTGCCCCGACTCCATCAGGACGCGCGCGATGTGCGGACGGCCCACCGACCCCGGTCCCGCCTGGGCATGCACGGCCTCGACGGTGATCGGCACGCCGTGCGCGTTCAACGCCTCGACGATCTGCACGTTGCGCTCGTTGCGCGCGGCCTGCAGCTGCGCGAGCCGGTCCGGGAGCTCGCCGGGACCGTCGTCGACGAAGAACACGAGGAGGTGCATGCTGCCCGGCGCCCGTCCTCCGAGCTCGCACGAGATCTCGCACCCCGGGACCAACCGCAGACCGATCTCCCCGGCGGCGGCCCGCGCTGCGGGGACGTGGTCGAGGGTGTCGTGGTCGGTGAGCGCGAGCGCCGACAGCCCGGCGTCGCCGGCGAGCCCGACGACCTCGGCCGGCGTGTCGGTGCCGTCCGACATCGTCGAGTGGGAGTGGAGGTCGATCACGAGCGTGCCTCGGCCGTCTCCGGACGCGGGGCCGGTCCGGTGAGCCCGGCCCGCTCGAGATAGTCGACGACCAGCGCGGCCGACTCGCCGACGTCGCGATCGTGGGTGGCGACGTGCACCTCGGGCGACACCGGCGCCTCGTACGGATCGGACACGCCGGTGAACTCGGGGATCTCGCCCGCGCGCGCCTTCGCGTACAGGCCCTTGACGTCGCGCTCTTCGCACACCTCGATCGGAGTGTCGACGTAGACCTCCACGAACCGGGCGATCTTCGCCCGCACCTCGTCCCTCACCGCGCGGTACGGCGAGATCGCCGCCGTCACGGCCACGACCCCGTTCCGGGCCAGCAACGCCGCGACCCAGCCGATGCGTCGGATGTTCGTGTCGCGGTCGGCCTTCGAGAACCCGAGGCCGGCCGACAGGTTCTCGCGCACCTCGTCGCCGTCGAGGAGCTCCACGCGATGCCCGCGCCGGCGCAGCTCGCCGGCGACGTCGGCGGCGATCGTGCTCTTCCCGGAGCCGGACAGGCCCGTGAACCACAAGCAGAAGCCCGTGTTCGCCACGAACGGAAGTTACCGGAGGGTGAACATCGGTACGGCATACTTGTAGGGAGATGGAGCAGCGTCCCGGCCACGCCTGCGGTGT
>DATFVT010000410.1:0-2470 GCA_035260105.1 Acidimicrobiia bacterium | reverse complement strand
CGTCGAGCGGAGCATCGAGGAGATCGCCGACGGCGTCCTCGCCGAGCTCCGCAAGCCCGCGGAGCTCAAGACGATCATCCCCGACCGGCCCGGCCACGACCGCCGTTACATCCTCGACTGGTCGAAGATCCGCCGCGAGCTCGGCTGGGAGCCCCGGATCCCGTTCGAGCGCGGGCTCTCCGAGACCGTCGGCTGGTACGCCGACCATCGCGACTGGTGGGAGCCCCTGCGCGAGCGGGCGCCCGTGGTCGAGGGCTCCGCGTGGTCGAGCAGTCCTTCATGACGCCGTCGCAAGCTCCGGCTCTGCGCCGCGCCAGCTGACGTGACGCGGGTGCTCGTCACCGGCGCCGGGGGGCAGATCGGGCGGGAGGTCGTCGACGTCTGTACCGGCGACGAGGTGATCGCAGCCGACCACGCCACACTCGACGTCGCCGACCGTGATGCCGTCCTCCAGGCGATCACGTCCGTCGCGCCCGACGTGATCGTGCACGCAGGCGCGTGGACGGCCGTCGATGCCTGCGAAGGCGACCCGGATCGCGCCTTCCGGGTCAACGCGCTCGGGACGCGCCACGTCGCCGAGGGTGCGCGCCGCGGCGGCGCGTGGGTCTGCTATCTGTCCACCGACTACGTGTTCGACGGCACGAAACGCGAACCGTACGTCGAGTGGGACGCGCCCGACCCGGTCTCGGCGTACGGGCGGTCCAAGCTCGGCGGTGAGTGGGAGGTCGCGTCGTCCGGGGTCGGCGCCACGATCGTGCGCACGTCGTGGGTGTGCGGGCTCCACGGCGGGAACATGGTGAAGACGATCCTGCGCCTCGCCGGCGAGCACGAGAAGCTCGCCTTCGTCGACGACCAGCGCGGTCAGCCCAGCTTCGCCGACGACCTTGCCCCGATGATCCGGCGGCTCGCCGTCGAGCGCCGGCCGGGCGTCTTCCACGTCACGAACCAGGGTGCGGTCTCGTGGTTCGAGTTCGCCCGGTCCGTGCTCGAGGTCGCCGGGCTCGATCCGGGACGGGTGCGGCCCATCGCCACCGCCGACCTCGATCCGCCCCGCCCCGCCCCGCGCCCCACCAACTCCGTGCTCGACAACGCCGCGCTCCGACTCGGCGGCCTCCCGCTCCTGCCCCACTACCGGGAGCCGCTGGAGCGCCTCGTGCGCCGCCTGCGCCCGTGAGCACTCGCGAGCCGGCTCGAGTCCGCGCCGTCGTCGTCAACTACAACGGCCGCGACCTCACCCTCGAGTGCGTCCGGCGGCTGCGCGCGACCGAGTGGCCCGCCGACCGGTTCGAGATCGTGCTCGTCGACAACGCGTCCTCGGACGACGTGGTCGCCACGGCGCGGGCCGAGTGGCCCGACGTGCGGCTCGTCGAGAGCGACCGGAACCTCGGCTTCGGCGGGGGCAACAACCTGGCGCTGCGCGACCTGGAGGGCGTGGACGCCGTGGCGCTCGTCAACAGCGACGTGCTCGTCGAGCCGGGCTGGCTGGCACCGCTCGCGCGCGCCCTGAGCCACAATCCGACGATCGGCGCCGCTTGTCCGAAGATGCTGTTCGCGTCGCAGTTCCGCGACGTCGAGCTGCGCTCGGGCACGCAACGACGGGGCCGGGGCGACCGACGACGACTCGGCGTACGGGTCAGCGGCGCGCGGGTGGCCGGCGAGGACGTGTGGCGCGACACCCAGCTCGTCGAAGGGTTCTGGGGGCCGGAGCTCGGGACGGAGCCGGAGTCCACGTACCAGTGGACGTCCGGAAGAGCCGTCCTGCGGGTGCCGGTCACGGCGTCGACGACAGCCGAGGAGTGCGAGCTCCGTCTCGCGGGCGATGCCGAGACCGTGGTGACTGCCCTGTCCGCCGGGCGCGAGCGCGAGCTGGACGTCGGCACCGAACCCTCGTGGCACACCATCCCGCTCGGCGGCCGGCCGTTCGACGTCGTCAACAACGTCGGCACCGTCCCCACGGGCGACGGGTACTTCGCCGACCGGGGCTACCTCGAGCGTGACCACGGGCAGTACGCGACGCCGGAGTCCGTGTTCGCCTGGAGCGGCGGCGCAGTGCTCCTCGCCGTGCCGTACCTGGCCGACGTCGGGCTGTTCGACGAAGCACTGTTCCTCTACTACGAGGACGTCGACCTCTCCTGGCGCGGGCGCGAGCGCGGCTGGCGCTACCGCTACGTGCCCGATTCCGTCGTGCGCCACGTGCACTCGGCGTCGACCCAGGCAGGGTCGCCGCGTTTCGACTACTACAACGAGCGCAACCGCCTCGTGACGCTGACGCGCCACGCCGACCGGCGCACGGTCGCGAAGGCGCTCGCCAAGTACCTGCTCGCCACCTGTTCGTACGCGCGTCGCGACGTCGTGAGCCCGGTGCTGCGCGGCCAGGCGCCCCGGCCCGAGGTGCCGCTGCGCCGCCTGCGAGCCCTCGGCGGCTATGCGACCGCCCTGAGCAGGCGCTGAACACCCGAGGGGCCCTCGG
>DATFVT010000409.1:0-6270 GCA_035260105.1 Acidimicrobiia bacterium | reverse complement strand
GCCGCGCACTCGGCGTCGAAGGCGTCGCAGAACTCGTCGAACCCGAGCTCGCCGCGTTCGAGCCGCGACCAGGCGCCGTGTTCGGGGTCCGCCAGCACGACCTCGCTGATGAACCGGTCGGGGAGCCCGCGGGCGCGCTCGTAGGCGCGGAACGCGTCCAGGGGCGACGGGTACACGACTCCGCCCAGGTCGAAGACGACCGCCTCGTAGCTCACGGGTCGATGAGCACGCCCGGGTTGAGCGTGGCATGCGGGTCGAGCGTCGCCTTCGCCGATCGCAGCGCATCGGCGAACAGCGGCGGGCGCTGGCGGTCGTACCACGGCCGGTGATCGCGACCCACGGCGTGGTGGTGCGTGATCGTGGCGTCGTGGCGAACGAGCGCGTCGGATGCGGCGTCCTTGATCACCGCCCACTGCTTCAGCTGCGCGCCGGGGCGCCCGGGTGCGATCACCGTGAAGTACGGCGCCGGCCCGTCCGGGTAGACGTGCGTGAAGCGGCACGTCACGACCCCGCCGGGCGCGCCGATCTCGGCGAGTGCGCCCCGTACCGAGTCCATGACGTCGCCGTAGAGCGCGTCGAAGCGGTCCCAGGTCGTGGCGGTCTCGAACGTCTCGTTCACCATGCCCATGGCGACGAGCGCGTCCCGCGTGTACGGCGCCCGCAGGAACGCGTTTCGCCACGCCCCGGCCGGGTCCTGACCCGGCTCGTCGTCGGTTCGCGTGCGGAGCGCGTCGTCGGGCACGACGCCGCCGTGGTCGCGGGCGAGCTCGGCGGCCCGTGCGATCCAGGCGTCGAGAGGGTGGTCCGCCGACTCGAACGCGATCAGGAGCAAGTGTGCGGAGCCGTCGTCCGTGCCGGTGACCATGGCTTCCGTGGCGTCGAGCAAGCGGCAGTTCGACGGGTGCAGGCCGCTCTGCGCCAGGGACCGCGCCGCCTCAACGCCCTGGCCGAAGGTCGGGAACCTGGCCGTGGCCGACGCCCGGAACCGGGGACGATCCTGGAGGCGCATCCATGCCTCGGTGATCACGCCGAGGATCCCCTCCGACCCGAGGAACAGGCGGTCGGGCGACGGGCCCGCGCCCGAGCCGGGGAGACGGCGGCTCTCGACGACACCGCGCGGCGTCACCACGCGCAGCGACTCCACGAAGTCGTCGATGTGGGTGTAGAGGGTGGCGTAGTGGCCGCCCGAGCGAGTGGCGATCCAGCCGCCCAGCGTCGAGCACTCGAACGACTGCGGGAAGTGCCGGAGCGTCAGGCCGTGCGGCCGGAGCTGGTCCTCGAGCGCCGGTCCGTAAACGCCGGCTTGGATGCGGGCGGCACGGGAGGTGTGGTCGATCTCGGCCACCCGGTCGAACCGGCGCAGGTCGATCGTGACGACGCCCCGGTAGGCGTCGCCGACGTCGCACTCCACCCCGCCGACGACCGACGACCCTCCGCCGTAGGGGATGGCGGCGGTCCCGGCGTCGGCGCACCAGTCGAGCACCGCCGCCACGTCGTCCTCGGTGCGGGGGAGCGCGACCACGTCGGGGGGATGGCGGAACTCCCGGCCGAGCGCCCGCACGACGTCGCGGAACGACTTCCCGTACGTGTGCCCGGCCCGCTCGGCGGCGTCGGTGGTGCACAGCGGCGCCAGGGCGTCGGGTGGAGAGAGCCGGGGTGCGGGGAGCTCCAGCTCCTCGACCGTCGGCGGTTCCGCGACGGCGAGCTCGTCGAGGTGGAACATCCCGGCCAGCGTCTTGGCCATCTGCTCCTGCTGGTCCCGGGTCGGGCCCTCACCCTCGTATCCCCAGCCCCAGAACTTCCGCCGCCGGGTCGCCACGGCGGCAGGGTAGACCGCTTGACAAAGCCCGAAGCCTGTTCGATACTCCGAACCATGTCAGTTACTCCGACGCGCGACAGGCGAGCCGAACGCCGTGAGGCAACACGGGCCGAGATCCTGGAGGCGGCGTGGGAGCTCATGCGCGAGCACGGCGTCGCCGGCCTCTCGCTGCGGGACCTCGGCGAGAAGGTGGGGATGCGGGCGCAGTCCCTGTACTCGTACTTCGACTCCAAGGAGGCCATCTACGACGCCCTGTTCGGGGAGGGCTGCCGCGAGTGCCTGGAGCGCATTCAGGGCGTCGAGCGCGCCGGTGACGCCCGCGCCTACTTCCGGGCCGGCTCGCGTGCCTGGGTCGACTTCTGTCTCGAGGATCACGCCCGGTACCAGCTCCTGTTCCAGCGCACGATCCCCGGGTTCGAGCCGTCGGAGGAGTCGTTCGCCCCGTCGGTGGAGGGCCTCGAATTCACGCGAAAGGCGCTCGGGGACGCGGGCGGGACGGAGCGGGGTGACCTCGACCTCTACACGGCCACCGTGACGGGGATCGTCGACCAGCAGATCTCCAACGACCCCGGCGGAGACCGTTGGTACCGCCTGCTCGACGACGCGCTCGACATGCTCTTCGCACACATCGACGCGCGCGGGAAGGGGAAGAAGGCATGAAAGAAACCGCGATCCGAGTCGACGAGATCCCGACGCCGACTCGTTCCGAGGCGATGACGTTCGCCACCGACGAGCTCGGTCGTTGGCTCGATCTGCTGCGCAGCCTGGCGCCCGACCAATGGTCGGCGCCGACCGAGTGCGAGCCGTGGGACGTGCGCGACATGGCGTGTCACGTCCTGGGCGCGACCGAGAGCCACGCGTCACTGCGGGAGATGGCGCACCAGATGCGGGCGTACCGGGGCGCCCAGGACGGCCCGATGATCGACGCGATGACGGCACTGCAGATCCGCGATCGCGCCGGGCTGTCGCCCGACGAGATCGTCGCCCGGTTCGAACGCGCCGCGCCCCGCTCCGTGCGCGCTCGCCGGCGCATGCCCGGCCTCGTGCGGCGCATGCCGATGAAGGTAGACCCGCCGTTCGACAAGGACGGATGGCGCCTGGGCTACCTCATGGACGTGATCTACAACCGTGACGCGTGGATGCACCGCGTCGACGTCAGCCGCGCCGTCGGCCTCGACATGGTGCTGACCCCCGAGCACGATGGCCAGTTCGTCGCCGAGGTCGTCGCCGAATGGGCGCGGCGGCACGGGAAGCCGTTCACGTTGATCCTCGCCGGCCCCGCCGGTGGGACATTCGTCGCTGGCGAGGGCGGCGATCACATCGAGCTCGACCCCGTCGAGTTCTGTCGAATCCTTTCGGGCCGGGCGGAAGGCACCGGTCTCATGAGCACGGAGGTGCCGTTCTGATGGAGACACGAGTCGACGAAGTTGCCGACGGGATCTACCGCCTGTCGACCTACGTGCCCGAGGTCGCCGCGCCAGCCGGCTTCACGTTCAACCAGTTCGTCGTCAAGGCCGACGAGCCGATGCTGTGGCACTGCGGTCCACGCCAGATGTTCCCGCTGGTCTCCGAGGCCGCGGCCCGGGTCGTGCCGCTCGACCAGTTCCGCTGGATCACCTTCGCGCACGTCGAGGCAGACGAATGCGGGTCGATGAACGACTGGCTCGCCGTCGCGCCACGGGCCGAGGTCGCGCACGGCGCGACGGGCTGCCTCGTCTCGATCAACGACATGGCCGACCGGCCCCCGAGGCAGCTCGAGGACGGCGAGGTTCTCGACCTCGGTGGGAAGCGCGTCCGCCACTTCGACACGCCGCACGTCCCGCACAACTGGGAGTCGCAGCTGTTCCACGAGGAGACGACCAACACTCTGTTGTGTGGCGACATCGGCGAGCACATCGGCAACGGTCTGCCCGCCGTGACCGAGGAGGACATCATCGACGCCGCGTTGGAGTCGGAGGACATGTTTCTCGCCTGCAGCCTCACGCCGGCGCTGGCGCCGACGATGCGCAAGCTCGCCGATCTCCGGCCGTCGACCCTTGCGGTCATGCACGGGTCGTCGTTCTCGGGGGACGGCGCCGCCGTGCTGAACAGCCTCGCGGACGCCTACGAGAAGCGAGTCGCCGAGGCCGGCGCATAGGGCGCGCCGGGGGTCTACAGCTCGGCCACGAGCTCGGGCGTGACCTCGGCGAGCGACGGGACGACCGCCGTCGCCGAGGCCAGGAGCTCCTCGTCCGGACGGAACTGGCGGTTGGGGACCGCGATCGTCCGCATCTCGGCGGCGAGGGCGGCCTTGATCCCGTTCGTCGAGTCCTCGATCGCGACGCAGTCCGACGCCCCGACGCCGAGGAGCCTCGCGACGGCCAGGTACACGTCGGCTGCCGGCTTGCCGTGCTCGACCTCCTCGGACGACACGACGGCGGCGAAGCAGTCCGCGAGCCCCGCGAGTTCCAACACGAGCTCGATGATCTCCCGGTTCGCCGACGACGCCACGCCGAGCGGCCAGCGGCCGGCCAGCTCGCGCACGGTGTCGACCGCGTCGGGCAGCAGCGGGAGGTGCTCGCGGTACGCGGCTGCGACCTGGCGCACAACGTCGGCGTTGATCTCGTCCGGGCCCATCGGGACGCGGAGCCGGTCGTGCATGTAACGCGCCCATTCCTTCGAGCTCATGCCCATCATGTCCCGCGTCGCGCGGTCGTCCCACGAGCCGCCTCGCTCGCGGACGAGCTCTTCGCGCGCGGCGTCCCACACCTGCTCGGACTCGATCAGGACGCCGTCGAGATCGAAGGCGACCGCCGCCGGCTCCGCCATCGGCCGGGACCCTACCGCCGCGCGTGCCAGCATGATGGCGTGCTCACCAACGACGTCGAAGCGATCCGCGCGCTCGTCCACCGGTACGCCGAACTGATCGACCTCGGCGACCTCGACGGCGTCGCCGCGCTCTTCACGCACGGGACGTGGAGCTCGCCCGGGCGGGGCACGCCGCTGCGCGGCGTCGAGCAGGTCCGCCGGGCGTACGACGGAGTCATCCTCTACGACGGCATTCCGAGCACGAAGCACGTCATCAGCAACGTCACCATCGAGGTGACGGACGACCGGAGGTCGGCGTCGGCGCGCTCGTACTTCACGGTCCTGCAGGGTCGACCCGACTTCCCGCTCCAGCCCGTGATCGCCGGGCGGTACCACGACCGCTTCGAGCGCGTCGACGACACGTGGCACTTCGCCGACCGCCAGATCATCCCCGACCTGATCGGCGACCTCAGCCACCACCTGCGCGACACCGCTGTCCTCGAGGGCTCCTGATGCAGGACTGGACGCCGCGGCTGGCCGAGGTGAGCCGGCGCCTGCGCGCCCGGGCCGACGCCATCCTCGGCGCCGTCTGGTTCATGCCGCAGGACGACCTGCCCTCCCTCGCAGCCCGCGTGGCCTGCATGGGCCGCGTGCCGGGTCGGGTGGCGGCGGCGCTCTTCGCGCCCCAACACCCGCAGCGCGTGGCGAGCGCCGTCGACGAGGCATGGCGGGATCACGACCCGGCGGAGCTCGTCGAGGCGCGGCTGCGCGGCGCCACCGCCTACCTCGCCCACGCGCTCGGGGAGGAGCCCGAGGGCGTCGGTCGCGCCGTCGCCATCCTCCTGCCGGTCGTCGAGCGCGCGTCGACCGCCGGTCACCCGGTGTACGCCGGCCTACGCTCCCTGCCGTGGCCCGGGACGCCGCTCGGCGACCTGTGGCGAGCGTGCGACATGGTGCGCGAGCGCCGCGGTGGCTCGCACCTCAACGCCTGGACCGCGGCCGGGCTCGCCCCGGTGGAGATCCAGCTCCTCACCGAGCGCTGGCGCACGACGACGAACCCCGGCTCCACGACCGCCGACCGGATGGGTTACGCGGCCGAGGAGATCACGTCGGCCCTCGCCGCGCTCGAGGCGCAGGGCTTCGTTGACCGCGACGGCGCCCTCACCGCCGCGGGACGCGAGCTCCGGGAAGGGATCGAGCGCGCCACCGACGTCCAGGAGGCCGAGCTCGTCGACGCGCTGGGCGACGACGTCGACGAGCTCTTCGAACTGATGGCACCGTGGGCCCGCGCGGTTGTCGCCGCCGCGGGCAGAATCGGGCGGTGACGGCGACCAAGGGGGACCGTTGACCGACGCACCGCCGAACGACCAGGAGCTCGTCGACCGGCTGGAAGAGGTCTGGGCGTCCATCGATTCCATGTGCGCCAACCTGACCGAGGCGCAGTGGAAGACGGCGACCGACCTGCCGGGCTGGAGCGTGCAGGACAACGTGGTGCACATCTCCGCCATCGAGTCGAGCATCCTCGGCCGGCCCGCGCCCGACCACACGCCACCCGACTACGGGCACGTGAAGAACGACGTGGGCAAGACCAACGAGGTCTGGGTCGACTCGAGGCGCAGCTGGTCGGGCGCCGACGTGCTCGACGAGTTCCGCGAGGTGACGGG
>DATFVT010000408.1:0-2037 GCA_035260105.1 Acidimicrobiia bacterium | reverse complement strand
GCGTTCACCGAGCGCTTCGACGGCTGCGCCATCGATGACCTTCGCGTCCCGTCCGAGGACCTGCGGACCGCCCTCGACGATGCGCCGCCGGATTTCCGCGCCGCCCTCGACTACGCGCGCGGCGAGATCACTGCGTACCACGAGGCGCAGTTGGGTGACAGCGTGCTCGTCGAACGCGACGGCGTGCTCCTGCGCGAGCTCGTCGTGCCCGTCGATCGGGCCGGGCTGTACGTGCCCGGCGGTCGCGCCGCGTACCCGTCCACCGTGCTCATGACCGCGATCCCGGCCCGCGTCGCCGGCGTTCCCGAGCTCGCCCTCTGCGTGCCCCCTGATCGGGACGGCAAGGTCCCGGCCGCGACGCTGGCGGCGGCGGCGCTGGTCGGCGTGGACGAGGTGTACCGGGTCGGCGGGGCCCAGGCGATCGCCGCCCTCGCCTACGGCACGGAGTCCATCCGCCCCGTCGACGTCGTCGTCGGCCCCGGGAACGCGTACGTGACGCTCGCCAAGCGCGAGGTCGCCGGGGTGGTGGGCATCGAGTCCCTGCCGGGGCCGTCGGAGCTGGTCGTCGTGGCCGACGCCACCGCCGATCCCGCGCTCGTCGCGGCCGACCTGCTCGCGCAGGCCGAGCACGGACCCGACGGCGCCGCGATCCTCGTGACCTGGGAGGAGGACGTCGCCGATGCGGTCGAGGTCGCGGTGACCACGTTGCTCGCCGACGCGTCCCGGCGCGCCGAGATCGAGTCGACGCTCGCCTCGGGTGGCCGGGTGGTCCTCGTCGACGGGCCCGACGACGCGCTCCGGGCGGCGAACACGATCGCGCCCGAGCACCTCGAGCTGATGACCGCCGATCCCGAGGCGCTGGTGACGCAGGTGCGCAACGCGGGCGCGGTGTTCTGCGGACCGTGGTCGCCGGCGGCGGTGGGCGACTACGTCGCCGGCGTCAACCACGTGCTCCCGACCGCGCGCACGGCCCGGTTCGCGAGCGCGCTGCGCGTCGACACGTTCCGAAAGCACGTCCACGTCGTCACGCTCGATCGCGGCGCGCTCGCGCGCGTCACGCCGTACGTCAGGACGTTCGCCGAGGTCGAGGGGCTGGACGCCCACGGCCGTTCCGTCACGCTGCGGAGCGCCGAATGACGGGTGAACGACTGTCGCCCCGTGGCGACCTCCGCGAGCTCGAGGGCTACCACTCGCCGCAACTCGACGTGCCCGTGCGTCTGAACACGAACGAGAGCCCGTACGCGCCGCCGCCGGAGTTCCTGGACGCGTGGCTGGACGCGATGCGCGCGGTCCCACTCAACCGGTACCCGGACCGCGCCGCGCGCAGTCTCCGAGACTCGCTGGCGGCACAGCTCGGGCAGCCGGTCGAGCGGCTGTTCTGTGCCAACGGGTCGAACGAGGTGCTGCAGACGTTGCTGCTGACCTACGGTGGCGCCGGGCGCGCGGCGGCGGTCTTCGAGCCCACGTACGCGCTGCACTCGCACATCGCCCGGATCACGGGCACGTCGGTGGTCGCCGGGGAGCGGACGGCGGACTTCACCGTCGACCCGGCAGACGCACGTGCGATGGTCGCCGAGCATCGGCCCGAAGTCGTGTTCCTCTGCAGCCCGAACAATCCGACGGGGACCGTCGAGCCGGCCGAGACCGTCGCGGCGCTGCTCGACGCGTCGGAAGCGCTGGTCGTCGTGGACGAGGCCTACGGCGAGTTCGCCGACCGCAGCGCGATCGACCTCGTCGCCGACGACCGGCCGCTCATCGTGTCGCGCACGTATTCGAAGGTCTGGTCGATGGCCGCGCTCCGGCTCGGCTTCTGCGTGGGGCCGCCGTGGGTCGTCGAGGAGCTCGAGAAGGTCGTGCTGCCGTACCACCTGGCCGTGCCGACCCAGCTCGCCGGCGTGCTCGCGCTCAGGTTCGGGCGCGAGATGGACAGCCGGGTCGCGCTCCTCGTGCGCGAGCGCGAGCGCCTCCGGGCGGCGCTCGCCGGCGTCGACGGGCTCACCGTGTACCCGTCGGGCGCCAACTTCGTGCTCCTGCGCG
>DATFVT010000407.1:0-4310 GCA_035260105.1 Acidimicrobiia bacterium | reverse complement strand
CGGCTGGGGTACAGGCCGTGCGCTCCCTTGCCGGTCTCGATGAAGCCGAGCTCCCGCATGTTTGCCCAGTCGACGACCGTGACGCCGTCCTTGGTCTCGTTGGCGTTGAACATCAGACTGCCGTCGGGGGAGAGCTTGACGTCGACGGGCTTGCCGCCCACGTCGAGCTCGCCCGTGATCTCCATGCGGTCGAGGTCGATGCGAACGAGGAACCCCGAGAACTCGCAGCTCGCCACCATGGTCTTCCCGTCGGCGGTGAACTCGGCGTGGTTCACGCCGGCGTGCGGGATCGGCACCTTCTTGATCAACGTCCAGCTCTTCGGGTCGTAGAAGTCGACGGCGTTGTTGCGCTCGGCCATCACGATCGCCTTCGTGCCGTCGGGAGAGAAGTAGAGGTTGTACGGGTCGTCGATCGGGATGTCAGCGCCCGGCTTCCCGGTTCGGGGGTCGATCGGTGTCAACGTGTTGCCGTTGTTGTTGTTCACGTACAGCGTCTGCATGTCCCAGGACGGCACGACGTGCTGCGGAAGCGCCTGCACCGGGTACTGGTCGATCACGTTCAGCGAGCTCGGGTCGATCACGCTGACCGTGTTGGACATCGAGTTCGGGACGTAGACGCGACTCGGGATGTCACGCACCGACGGCGCGAGCTGGTTCGCCTGCGTGTACTGGTAGACGTTCTGGAGCTGCGCGCCGGTCGTCGGTGCCGCGGTCGTCGGCGCGGCGGTTATCGCTCCCGTGGCCGGCGCGCGCTGCACGGTCTTGTCCTTCTCGCCCGCACACGCAGACGCGACGAGACCGCTCACGCCCAGAAGCGCAACGAGAACGACGATGCCGAACCGACCGCGCACGGAGAGGGAGCTTCGCACAGCCCCACACCCGATACACGTCATCATCTAGGTGAGGCTCAGGTGAGAATTCGCTGCACCGGGTCGAGGTCGTACGGCGGGTACAGCATGACGATCACGTGCTCGGCGCCGGCGTCGACGTACTGGTCGATTGCTGCGACCTCCCCGGGATCGATCGCCACGGTGCGCTCGATCTCGGCCGGGTCACGCCCGACGTCGGCGCACCAGTCGTCGAGCACCTCGCTCTTGCGGCGGAAGCCGGCCGGCGGTCCGAACGAGTTCCACACGTCGGCGTGCTCGGCGACGAGGCGGAGCGTGATCTGCTCGCCCCCGCCGCCGACGAGGATCGGCATGTCGTCGGCGGGGGGACGCAGCTCGGCGAGGCGCGCCTTGATCACCGAGAGCCCGTGCTCGAGCGCGCGCAGCCGGCTGAGGACGGTGCCGAACTCGTAGCCGTACTCGCGGAAGTCGCGCTCGAACCAGCCCGAGCCGAGCCCGAGGACGAAGCGCCCGCCGCTGATGTGATGCAGCGTGCGCGCCATGTCGGCCAGTAGGTTCGGGTTCCGGTACGGGTGGCAGGTCACGAGCGCGCCGAGCCGCGCCCGCTGCGTGTCGACCGCCATGGCACCGAGCAATGAGTACGCCTCGAAGTGGTTCGCGTCCGGCCGCCCGGACAGCGGGAAGAAGTGGTCCCACACCCAGATCGAGTCGAGGCCCATGTCGTCGGCGGCGCGCCATGCCCGGCGCAGCTCGTCGATGGTCGTGCCCTGCTGCGAGAGTTGGACGCCGACCTTGACCCGAGCCATGGCGCGGCACAGTACCGTCGCCGCATGGGCGCGACGGACACCGCCGTCACGGAGCTGATGACCGCGACGGGCCACGAGCAGCTCGTGTTCGTCGCCGACGCACCCTCGGGCCTGCGGGCCGTCATCGCCGTGCACTCGACCGCGCTGGGGCCGTCCCTCGGCGGCATCCGGTTCTGGCGCTACCCCTCCGAACGCGACGCCGTCCTCGACGCGCTGCGCCTCTCCGAGGCGATGAGCCTCAAGGCGGCCGCCGCCGGGCTCCACCAGGGCGGCGGCAAGGCCGTCGTCCTCGTCGACGATCCCGACGCGCCGCGCGATGACGCGCTCCTCCGGGCCATGGGCCGGGCGATCGACGATCTCGGCGGCCGCTACATCGCGGCCGAAGACGTCGGTGCCACGCCGCACGACATGCAGGTCATCGCGTCGGAGACCCCCTGGGTGACGGGCGTCGAGGGGCCGGGCGGCTCGGGCGATCCGTCGCCCATGACGGCGTACGGCGTGGTGAAGGCCATGGGCGCCGTGCTCGAGGAGCTCGACGGCGATACGGCGCTCGCGGGCAAGCGCGTCGTCGTCGACGGCGTCGGCCACGTCGGGACGCACCTGGCGCGGCAGCTCGCCGGCGCGGGCGCGCGTGTCGCCGTGGCCGACGTGAACACCGAGCGCGTCGACGCGCTCGTGCGCGAGGTCGGCGCAGAGGCGGTCCCAGTCGAACGCGCCCTCGAGGAGGAGTGCGACGTCCTGGCGCCGTGCGCGCTCGGCAGCGCGCTCAACGAGAAGACGATCCCGCGCTTGCAATGCCGGGCGGTGTGCGGCGCCGCCAACAACCAGCTGGCCGAGCCGGCCGACGACGACGCGCTCGCGGCTCGCGGGATCCTGTACGCACCCGACTTCGTCGTGAACGCGGGCGGGATCATCAACCTGGCCGAGGAGTTCGTCGGCTACGACCCCGAGAGCGCTCGAGGCCGCACGGCCGGGATCGCCGACACCGTCCGTCGCGTGTTCGACCTCGCCCGGGCGGAGGGAGTGCCACCGGGGCACGCCGCAGAGGAGCTCGCGCGTCGCCGCATCGCCGAGGAGGGCGCCGGCCGCCGGTTTCGACCCGGCGACCCGGCGCCGTGGACCAACGGCGAGCCGTTGCGCTCGCTGCGTCCGGGCGTGACCCCTCGGTAGCATCCGCGAGACCGAGCGCGACGAGGGGGACAGCATGAAGGTGCCGCTGACGGTCAACGACTTCCTGGACCGCGCCGCACTCGTCTACGGCGAGCGGACCGGCATCGTCGACGAGCCGGACCAGCCGGCGCCGTCGCTCGGTGAGCTGACGTACCGGCGCGTCCGCGAGCTCGCCCGGGCGCAGGCGGCCGCGCTCGACCACTTCGGGATCGGCTTCGGCGAGCGCGTCGCGGTCGTGTCACCGAACGCGGCGCGTCTGTTCGTATCGTTCTTCGGGGTGAGCGGCTCGGGCCGGATCCTCGTCCCGGTCAACTTCCGGCTCAACGCCGAGGAGGTCGAGTACATCGTCGAGCACTCGGGGGCTTCCATGCTGCTCGTCGACCCCGAGCTCGACGACGCGCTCTCGAGCGTCGGAGCCAAGCACCGGTTCGTCATCGGTGCCGATGCCGACCGAGAACTGTTCCTCGAGGGCGCCGAGCCCGAGCCATGGGAGCCCGACGAGGACGCCACGGCCACGATCAACTACACGAGCGGCACGACGGCACGGCCCAAGGGCGTGCAGTTGACGCACCGCAACATCTGGGTCAACGCCGCCGTGTTCGGGTGGCAGACGGGCGTGAACGACCGGGACGTGTACCTCCACACGCTGCCGATGTTCCACTGCAACGGATGGGGCATGCCGTACGCGGTCACCGGCATGGGAGGGCGCCACGTCGTGATCCGCAAGGTCGACGGCGTCGAGATCCTCCGGCGCGTCGAGGAACACGGCGTCACGTTGTTGAACGGCGCCCCGGCCGTCGTGAACGCGGTCCTCGACGCCGCCGCCGACTGGCACGGGGAGATCCCGGGCCGGGGCCGCACCCGCATCGTCGTGGCGGGTGCACCGCCGCCGACCCGGACGATCGAGCGGGTCGAGACCGAGCTCGGCTGGGAGTTCATCCAGATCTACGGGCTCACCGAGACGGCGCCCCTGCTCACGATGAACCGCGGCCGGGCCGAGTACGACGACCTGTCGCGGCGTGAGCGCGCGCAACAGCTCGGGCGGGCCGGCGCGCCCACGCTCGGCGTGCAGCTGCGCGTCGACGCCCAAGGAGAGGTGCACGGACGCAGCAACGTCATCATGGACGGCTACTGGGAGCAGCCGGACGCGACGGCCGATGCGATTCCCGACGGCTGGTTCCGCACCGGTGACGGCGGCGTGATCGACGACGCCAACTACCTGTCGATCTCGGACCGCAAGAAGGACGTCATCATCTCGGGCGGCGAGAACGTGTCGTCGATCGAGGTCGAGGACTGCCTGTTCTCGCACCCCGCGGTCGCCGAGGTCGCGGTGATCGGGGTGCCCGACGAGAAGTGGGGCGAGACCGTGAAGGCGCTCGTCGTGCTCGCGCCCGGGGCCGAGGCGAGCCAGGACGATCTCATCGGCCACACGCGAGAGCACCTCGCGCACTACAAGTGCCCGACGTCGATCGAGTTCCGCTCGGAG